>NZ_JBEXLP010000035.1:0-70609 GCF_040610035.1 Streptomyces sp. NPDC004542 | reverse complement strand
GACGACCGTCGTGCCGGCGACCGCCCCGAGTTTCGTCGTGACGATCGCCGTGACGACCACCGCGGCGGCAGCCGACCGGACTTCCGTCGTGACGATCGCCGTGACGACAGGCGTGGCGGCAGCCGACCGGACTTCCGTCGCGATGACCGCCGCGATGACCGCCGTGACGACCGCCGTGATGACCGCGGTGGGTTCCGGGGCCGTGACGATCGCGGCCGTGACGACCGTGGGCGGGGCCCTCGTCGGGACGACCGCGGTGGTCGGCCCGGTGGCTTCCGAGGACGGGACGACCGTCGGGACGACCGCCGTGGCGGTGGCCGCTTCCGGGACGAGCGGGACCGGGACCGGGAGCCCATCAAGCGGCTGCCGATCCCCGAGGACGTCACCGGCGAGGAGATCGACAAGGACGTACGGCAGGAGCTGCAGAGCCTGCCGAAGACGCTCGCCGAGGATGTCGCCAAGAACCTGGTGATGGTCGCCCGGCTCATCGACGAGGACCCCGAGGGCGCCTACGGCTACTCCAGGGTGGCCCTGCGGCTGGCGTCCCGTGTCGCGGCCGTGCGGGAGGCCGCCGGGTTCGCCGCGTACGCGAGCCAGAAGTACAGCGAGGCGCTCGCCGAGTTCCGGGCCGCCCGGCGGATGACCGGCAACGTGGATCTGTGGCCCGTGATGGCCGACTGCGAGCGTGGGCTCGGGCGGCCGGAGAAGGCGCTGGACATGGCCGGGGCGCCCGAGGTGCAGAAGCTCGACAAGGCCGGGCAGGTCGAGATGCGGCTCGTCGCGGCAGGCGCCCGGCGTGACATGGGTCAGTTGGACGCGGCGATCGTGACGCTGCAGAGCTCCGAGCTGGCGTCCAACTCCGTGCAGCCGTGGACCGCGCGTCTGCGGTACGCCTACGCCGACGCGCTGCTCGCCGCCGGCCGGCGGGACGCGGCGCGGGACTGGTTCGCCAAGGCCGTCGAGGCCGACCGGGACGGCAGCACGGACGCCTCCGACCGGCTGGCGGAGCTGGACGGCGTGGAGTTCGTCGACGCGCTCGACCAGAGCGAGGACGAGGGCGACGACGGCGTCGTGGACGTCGTCACCGCCACCGCCACCGACACGGACACGGACACCGAAACCGACGCCGACGCAGTCTGACGGCTGGGCAGTGACAGGGCGGGATCCCCAGGGTCCCGCCCTCCGCCGTGCCGGATGCCGGGACGTCAGAGGTCCAGCGCCCGCAGCACCAGGCCCGACGCCGGTTTCGGTCCGAACGACGTCGACTTGCGCGGCATCATCACGCCCTGCCGGGCCAGGTCGCGGACGACGTCCTCGCGGACCGGGTGCAGCAGCACCGCCGTGCTGCCGTCGCCCTCCGCCTTGGCGACCGTGGCCCCCGCGTCGTGGATGTAGGCGATGTGCGCGGGAGAGTCCTCGGGGACGTGCCAGATGTGCTCGAGGAGCGTGGCGTGCAGCACGGTGGCGTCGAGGGTGCGCCACGCGGCCGGACGGTCCGTGGGGACCGTACGGGCCAGCAGGTCCTGGTCCGGGCGGTCGATCAGATGGAAGCCGCCGTCCCCGGCGAGCAGGAAGGCGTTGCCCGCGCACGCCGCGTCGGCGAGAACCGCCAGGGCCTCGGGCAGCGGCTTCTGCACGCGCGTCACCCGGAACAGGCCGTCGAGGGCCGACAGCGCGTCGGTGACCGGCAGGCCGTGCAGCAGACGGTGGATGGCGCGGACCCGGAGCGGATAGCGGACCGTGTCGACCAGGAGGACCAGGCCGTGGTCCCAGGGACCGGGGGAGGGGTGCTCCGTGCGGAGCAGCCGGTAGGTGGCCCAGCGGTGGTGGCCGTCGGCGATCAGGGCCTGGTGGCCGGACAGGTCCGAGCGGACGAGCGCCAGCTCGGCGGGGTCGGTCACCGACCAGAGGCGGTGGTGGAAGCCGTCCTCCGTGGTCGTCGACAACAGCGCGGGGTGTGCGGCGGTGCGTTCGATGACCTCGGCCGTCACGCCGTCGCCCCGGTAGGTCAGGAGCAGGGGCTCGAGGTTCGCGCAGGTCGCGCGCATCAGGGCGGCGCGTTCGGCGACGACGGGCGGCATGACGTCCTCGTGTGGCAGGACCACCCCCTCCGACGGGTCCGAGACGCGCAGCGCGCCGATGAGCCCGCGCTGGAGCAAGCCGTCGCCGTCGCACTGCTCGTAGACGTAGAGGCCCGGTACCGGGTCTGCGGTCAGGACCCCCTCGGCCAGCCAGCGGCGCAGGGTGTCGGCCGCCTGTTCGGTGCGGGCGCTCGGGGTGCCGGCCTGGGGCAGGATCAGCCGGACGATGTTGTACGGGTCGGCGGACTGGAGGTGGTGCAGGCCGTCGGGGCGTACCACGACGTCGTACGGCGGGGAGGTGACGGCGGCCAGGCTGCCGACCCGGTCGGGGTCGTAGCGGAGGCCTCGGAACGGGGTGAGTTCCAGTCCTCGGCGCGCCGTCGCTTCCGAGTGACCTGCAGTGTTCATCCCGGCATCGTACGTGCGCCAGTGGCGTGCGGCATGATCTGGGGAGGAGCGATCGAACGAGGAGCGATGCGGAATGAGCCAGGGCGTCAGGACCCGGCCCGAGGGCAGTGCGCGCCCCCTGAGCAGCGCGTATGACACGGCACTGCTCGATCTGGACGGGGTGGTGTACGCGGGTGGGAGCGCGATCGCGCACGCCGTCGACTCGCTGGCGATCGCCCGGGACGGAGGGATGCATCTGGCGTACGTCACCAACAACGCGCTGCGGACGCCGGACGCCGTCGCCGGGCATCTGACGGAGCTGGGCATACCGACGCGGGCCTGTGACGTCATCACCTCCGCGCAGGCGGTCGCGCGGCTGATCAGCGAGCAGGTGCCGGCGGGGGCGCGGGTGCTGGTGGTCGGCGGTGAGGGGCTGCGGGTGGCGCTGCGCGAGCGCGGCCTCGAGCCGGTGGAGTCGGCGGACGACGATCCGGTGGCGGTCGTGCAGGGGTACGGCGGACCCGAGCTGCCCTGGGGGCGGTTCGCGGAGGCGTCCTATGCCGTCGCGCGCGGGGTGCCCTGGTTCGCGTCCAACACCGACCTGACCATTCCGAGCGGGCGAGGCATCGCGCCGGGCAACGGCGCGGCCGTGGAGGTCGTACGGATCGCGACCGGCGCCGAGCCGCAGGTGGCGGGCAAGCCGTTGCCGCCCATGCACCGGGAGACGATCCTGCGCACGGGGGCCGAGCGGCCGCTGGTGGTCGGGGACCGGCTGGACACGGACATCGAGGGCGCCTTCAACGGGGACGTCGACTCGCTGCTTGTCCTCACCGGGGTGACCGACGGCGCCCAGCTGCTGGCCGCGTCGCCGCAGCACCGGCCGACGTATGTGGACGCCGATCTGCGGGGGCTGCTCACCGGACAGCCGGAGGTCGCTCGGGCGGACGGCGGCTTCGGCTGCGGCGGCTGGACGGCAAGGGCCGGGGACGAGCGGCTGGAGCTGGAGGGCGAGGGGGAGGCGCTCGACGGTCTGCGGGCGCTGTGTGCCGCGGCCTGGACGGCGGCCGGCGAGGGATCCTGCGAGCTGGACGGGGAGAAGGCGCTGGCGCGACTCGGACTCTGAGTGGTCCGGGAGGGGGCGGGGAAGCGGTCCCGGACTACGGGACCGTACGCGTACGAGGGTAGGCTAACCTAACTGCGTGTTGGTCGACAGTCCTCCCGAACAACGCGCGGACGCCGCCCCCGCGCCCCCAACCCGCCGGGCGGTACGGTCACTTGGGCTCCTGGTCGCGGTCGCGGCCCTGGTGCTGGTCGCTCTGGCGAGTATCGCGATAGGTGCCAAGGAGCTGTCGGTGGACCAGGTCTGGCACGGCCTGTTCCACGACACGGGGACGTACGGCGACGTCGTGGTCGACGAACGGCTCTCGCGCACCCTCCTCGGGCTGCTGGCCGGTGCCGCGCTCGGCCTGTCCGGGGCGGTGCTCCAGGCGCTCACCCGCAACCCGCTGGCCGATCCCGGACTCCTCGGCATCAACGCGGGTGCGTCGGCCGCGGTCGTCACGGCCATCACCTACCTGGGCGTCACCAGTCTCAGCGGCTATGTGTGGTTCGCGTTCGTGGGCGCCGCGGCCGTCGGGGCGCTGGTGTGGTTCCTCGGCGGCAGCCGGGGAGCGACGCCGGTACGGCTCGCGCTCGCCGGTACGGCGATCAGCGCCGCGCTCTACGGCTACCTCCAGGCCGTGATGATCATGGACGACGCGGCGCTCGGCAGGATGCGGTTCTGGACGGTGGGTTCGCTGTCCTCGGCCACCGGCTCGACCATCGCGCAGGTCCTGCCGTTCCTCGCGGCCGGCACCGTCCTCGCACTGCTGCTCGCGCGGCCGCTGAACGCCCTGGCGATGGGCGACGACACCGCCCGTGCCCTCGGCGCCGACCTGGGCCGCACCCGCGCCCTGGCCATGCTCGCCGCCACCGTGCTGTGCGGGGCCGCGACGGCCGCCTGCGGGCCGATCATGTTCGTCGGCCTGATGGTGCCGCACGCCGTGCGCTCCTTCACCGGCCCCGACCTGCGCTGGATCCTGCCGTACGCCACGGTCCTGTCGCCCGTGCTGCTGCTCGGCGCCGATGTCATCGGCCGGATGGTCGCCCGGCCCGCGGAGCTCCAGGTCGGGGTCGTCACCGCGCTCATCGGCGGCCCGGTCTTCATCCTGCTGGTACGACGGCGGAGGACGGCGCGGCTGTGAGCAACCCTCGGAAGCGTCCCGCGGTCCGTGCCCTGCGCACTCCCGGCGGGCTGTCCGTCCGCGTGGACCTCCGCGCGCTGGCCGTCGTCGTCCTGCTGCTGTTCGCCGCGCTCACCGCGAGCGTCCTGCTGATCGGCACCGGTGACTTCCCGATCTCCGCCACCGGCGTCCTCAGGACGCTGACCGGCAACGGCAGCCAGATCCAGGAGTACATCGTCCGCGACCTGCGCCTGCCGCGCGTCCTGGTCGGTCTCCTGGTGGGTGCCTCGCTCGGTCTCGGCGGCGCCCTGTTCCAGTCCGTCTCCCGCAACCCGCTGGGCAGCCCGGACGTGCTCGGCCTCTCCCAGGGCTCGACGGCCGGGGCGCTGGTCGTGATCGTGCTGCTGTCCGGGAACGCCACCGAGGTCACCGTCGGCGCGCTGACCGGCGGCCTGGTGACCGGGTTCGCCCTGTACCTGCTCGCCTGGAAGCAGGGGGTGCACGGTTACCGGCTGGTCCTGGTGGGCATCGGCGTCTCCGCGGTCGTCACGGCGGTCAACGGCTACCTCCTCACCAAGGCCGACCTCGTCGACGCGGCCCGCGCGGTGGTGTGGATGACCGGCTCCCTCAACGGCCGCGACTGGGACCAGGTCTGGCCGCTGCTCGCCCTGTGCGCGGTGCTCGTACCGCTGGTCCTCGCCCACGCGCGGGGCCTCAGGACGATGGAGATGGGCGACGACGTCAGCTACGCGCTGGGGGTCCGGGCGGAGCGGGTACGGCTGGTGCTGATGGTCTCCGCCGTCGTGCTGACCGCCGCGGCGACGGCCGCCGCGGGGCCCGTCACCTTCGTGGCGCTCACCGCGCCGCAGCTCGCCCGGCGCCTGACCCGCTCGCCCGGGCCCAACCTGGTGGCCTCCCTGTGCATGGGCGCCACGCTGCTGGTCACCGCCGACTGGGCGGCGCAGCGCGCCTTCGGCGCCGACCAGCTGCCGGTGGGCGTGGTCACCGGGGTCCTGGGCGGTCTCTACCTCCTGTGGCTGCTGGTCACCGAGCGCAGGGCGGGCCGGATATGAGTGCCGCCCGCGAAACGACCGGCGACACCGCCCGCGACACCACCGGCGGGACGAACAACCGAAGGAGCACCGTGAACCGTCTGTCCGCCGACCGCGTCACCCTCGCCTACGACCGCCGCGTCATCGCCGAGCAGCTGTCGGTGGAGATCCCCGACAACTCCTTCACGGTCATCGTCGGCCCCAACGCGTGCGGCAAGTCGACGCTCCTGCGGGCGCTGTCGCGGATGCTCCGGCCGAGCGAGGGCCGGGTGCTGCTCGACGGGCAGGCCATCCAGTCGCTGCCCGCGAAGAAGGTCGCGCGGACGCTCGGTCTGCTGCCGCAGTCGTCGATCGCGCCGGACGGGATCACCGTCGGTGACCTGGTGGGCCGCGGCCGGTACCCGCACCAGGGGATCCTCAGGCAGTGGTCCGCCGAGGACGAGCGGGTGGTGCGGGAGTCGATGGCGCAGACCGGGGTCGCCGAGCTGGCCGACCGTTACGTGGACGAGCTGTCGGGCGGTCAGCGGCAGCGCGTGTGGATCGCGATGGCGCTCGCCCAGCAGACCCCGCTGCTGCTCCTCGACGAGCCCACCACCTACCTGGACATCCAGCACCAGATCGACGTCCTCGACCTGTGCGCCGAGCTGCACGAGACCCAGGGCCGCACCCTGGTCGCCGTCCTGCACGACCTCAACCACGCCGCCCGGTACGCCACCCACCTCGTCGCCCTGCGCGACGGCAGGGTGATCGCCGAGGGGGCGCCCGGCGACATCGTCACGGCCGAGCTGGTCGAGGAGGTCTTCGGGCTGCGCTGCCAGGTCATCGACGATCCGGAGACGGACACGCCGCTGGTGGTGCCGGCCGCGCGCAGGGCACGCGCGCGGGTGGGCACGGCCGGCGCTACAGAAGCTTCCTGAGCCGGAACAGGTCCAGCAGGCTCGCTTCCAGCCTGACCCGGTTCGAGCCCCAGGCCTTCGCGAAGTGCAGCTCGCCGCCGACCATCGCGACCAGGTCGTCGCCGGTCATGGCCAGCCGTATCTGGGCCTTCTCCGGCGGAGGGCCCTGAAGGGTCTCGTCCACCTCGATCCGGCCGTCGGTGAGCCGGCCGACGAAGGTGACGTCCAGGTCCGTGACGTGGCAGCTCACCGAGCGGTCCATGGCCGCGGCCGCGCGGACGTGGCCCGCGGCACCCTGCATGTGGTCCGAGAGCCTTTCCAGCGCTGCCCGGCACTCATCGATCGTCGCCATCACGATCGACGGTACCGCAGCGCTTCGCGGTAGCGTCTGGGCATGAACGACAGCGACTCAGTGCCCCGGGCCGGGACGGACGGGGAGGCGGACGCTCCGGCCGGACCCGTCGCCTACGACCCGGCCGCCCCGGCTCCCCTGCACGTGGCCCGCACGCCCACCGGCAACGCCGACGTGGACGCCCGGCTGGAGCGGCTGGCCGACGCCGACCACCTCGCCACCGACGGCCATCCGGAGGTGTACGAGGATGTACACAGGGGGCTGCGCGACGCGCTCACCGCGCTCGACGCCCGCCCGGGGCCTCCGGTTCCCACCCGTCACCCGACCACCGCCCCTCGATGAGACCCTTCGGGTCACACCTTTCGAATCGCCGTACCAGAGCAGGAGCTGAACCGAACGTGGCAGGAGTCGCACGCCGCCGACTGGACGCGGAGCTGGTCCGCCGGAAGCTCGCACGCTCGCGCGAGCACGCCGGCCAGCTGATCGCCGCCGGGCGGGTCACCGTCGGCAAGACCGTCGCGACCAAACCGGCCACACAGGTGGAGAGCGCCGCCGCGATCGTCGTGGCGACCGACGACAGCGACCCGGAGTACGTCTCCCGCGGCGGCCACAAACTGGCCGGCGCGCTTCAGGTCTTCGTCCCCCGGGGGCTGGTCGTCGAGGGGCGGCGGGCGCTGGACGCCGGCGCGTCCACCGGGGGGTTCACCGACGTCCTGCTGCGGGCCGGCGCCGCGCACGTCGTCGCCGTGGACGTGGGATACGGACAACTCGCCTGGTCTCTGCGCAACGATGAACGCGTCACCGTCAAGGACCGTACGAACGTACGCGAGTTGACGCTTGAAGCGATCGATGGGGAACCTGTGGATCTTGTCGTGGGCGATCTGTCCTTCATCCCGCTCGGGCTGGTGCTGCCGGCCCTGGCGCGGTGCGTGAAGCCGGACGCCGACTTGGTGATGATGGTCAAGCCGCAGTTCGAGGTGGGGAAGGAACGGCTGGGCAGCGGGGGTGTCGTACGGAGTCCGCAGCTGCGGGCGGAGGCCGTGCGGGGCGTGGCCGAGAAGGCGTGGCAACTGGGGCTCGGGGTGAAGGGTGTCACCGCCAGTCCGTTGCCCGGGCCTTCCGGGAACGTCGAGTATTTTCTGTGGCTGCGTGCCGGGGCGCCCGCTCCGGACGCGGCCGATGTTGACCGTGCAGTGGCGGAGGGGCCGCGTTGACACAGAACCGAGCTCGTACAGTTTTCCTGCTCGCGCACACCGGGCGGCCGGCGGCCATCCGCAGTGCCGAACTGGTGGTCAAGGGGCTGCTGCGGGCGGGCGTCGGCGTACGGGTGCTCGAGTACGAGGCGCGTGACCTGCCGCTGCCCGAGGAGGTGGAGCTCGTCGAGGAGGCGACTCCGCAGAGCCTCGACGGCTGCGAGCTGCTCATCGTGCTCGGCGGTGACGGGACGCTGCTGCGCGGCGCCGAGTTCGCCCGGGCGTCCGGCGTGCCGATGCTCGGCGTCAACCTCGGCAGCGTCGGGTTCCTCGCGGAGGCCGAGCGGGACGACCTCGACAAAGTCGTCGACCGGGTGGTGAGCAAGGCGTACGAGGTCGAGGAGCGGATGACCGTCGATGTCGTCGTGCACCGCAACGGCGACATCGTGCACACCGACTGGGCGCTGAACGAGGCGGCCGTGCAGAAGGCGGGCGCCGAGAAGCTGCTCGAGGTCGTGCTGGAGATCGACGGGCGGCCGGTGACCGGGTTCGGCTGCGACGGGATCGTGCTGTCGACGCCGACCGGGTCCACGGCGTACGCGTTCTCCGCGGGCGGGCCCGTGGTGTGGCCCGAGGTGGAGGCGCTGCTGATGGTGCCGATCAGCGCGCACGCGCTGTTCGCGAAGCCGTTGGTGACCTCGCCGAACTCGGTGCTCGCGGTGGAGGTCCTGCCGAACATCCCGCCGGGGGTGCTGTGGTGCGACGGCCGGCGGACCGTCGAGCTGCCGCCCGGGGCGCGGATCGAGGTACGGCGCGGGGCCGTGCCGGTGCGGCTGGCCCGGCTGCACCACGCGTCCTTCACGGACCGGCTGGTGGCGAAGTTCGCGCTGCCGGTCTCCGGGTGGCGGGGGGCCCCGCACTAGACCTCCACCCGCCCGGGTGACAGGGCACCTCGCACTTCGGTGGCCGGACCTCGTAAGGTCTTCTCCGTGCTGGAAGAGATGCGGATACGGTCACTCGGGGTCATCGACGACGCCGTCGTCGAGCTGTCGCCCGGGTTCACCGCCGTCACCGGTGAGACGGGGGCGGGCAAGACCATGGTGGTCACCAGCCTGGGGCTGTTGCTGGGCGGGCGGGCCGACGCGGCGCTCGTGCGGATCGGGGCCGGGAAGGCCGTCGTGGAGGGACGGATCGCCGTGCCCGCGGACGCCTCGGCCCTGGTAAGGGCCGAGGAGGCCGGGGCCGAGCTGGACGACGGGGCGCTGCTGATCAGCCGTACCGTCTCCGCCGAGGGACGGTCCCGGGCGCACCTCGGCGGGCGGAGCGTGCCGGTGGGGCTGCTCGCCGAGCTCGCCGACGACCTGGTGGCCGTGCACGGGCAGACCGACCAGCAGGGACTGCTGAAACTGTCCCGGCAGCGGCAGGCGCTCGACCGGTACGCGGGCGACGCCGTCACCGTGCCGCTGGCCAAGTACGGCGAGGCCTACCGGCGGCTGCGGGCCGTCTCCACCGAGCTGGAGGAGATCGTCACGCGCGCGCGTGAGCGGGCCCAGGAAGCCGACATGCTGCGGTACGGGCTCGACGAGATCGCTGGTGTGGAGCCGCGGGCCGGTGAGGACGCGGAGCTCGCGGGGGAGGCCGAGCGGCTGGGGCACGCGGAGGCGCTGGCGTCCGCCGCCACGGCCGCGCACGCCGCTCTCGCGGGCAATCCGGAGGACCCCGAGGGCATCGACGCGGCCACCCTGGTGGCGGGCGCGCACCGGGCCCTGGAGGCCGTGCGGTCGCACGACCCGGCGCTGGCCTCCCTCACCGACCGGATCGGGGAGATCGGGATCCTCCTCGGCGACGTGGCGGGCGAGCTGGCCGGGTACGCCGACGACCTGGACGCCGACCCGCTGCGGCTGGCCGCCGTGGAGGAGCGCAGGGCGGCGCTGAACGCTCTCACCCGGAAGTACGGGGACGACATCGACGCCGTCCTGGCGTGGGCCGAGCAGGGCGCCGCGCGGCTGACCGAACTGGACGGCGACGACGAGCGGATCGATGAGCTGACCGCCGAACGGGACGCGCTGCGGGCCGAACTGGGCGGGCTGGCGCAGGCCCTGACGGACGCGCGGACGGAGGCCGCCGAGCGGTTCGCCGCCGCGGTGACCGCCGAGCTGGCCTCGCTCGCCATGCCGCACGCGCGCGTGTCCTTCGACATCCGGCAGACCGAGGATCCCGAGGGCGTGGAGGTCGGCGGGCGGACGGTCGCCTGCGGGCCGTCGGGCGCGGACGAGGTGGAGCTGCTGCTCGCCCCGCACCCGGGTGCTCCGCCGCGGCCCATCGCCAAGGGCGCGTCCGGCGGTGAGCTCTCGCGCGTGATGCTCGCCGTGGAGGTCGTGTTCGCGGGCACGGACCCGGTGCCGACGTACCTCTTCGACGAGGTCGACGCCGGTGTCGGCGGCAAGGCGGCGGTCGAGATCGGGCGGCGGCTCGCGAAGCTCGCCAAGTCCGCGCAGGTCGTGGTCGTCACCCACCTTCCGCAGGTCGCGGCCTTCGCCGACCGGCAGCTGCTGGTCGAGAAGACCAACGACGGGTCCGTCACCCGGTCCGGCGTCAAGGTGCTCGAGGGCGAGGAGCGGATCCGCGAGCTGTCCCGGATGCTGGCCGGCCAGGAGGACTCGGAGGCGGCCCGGGCGCACGCGGAGGAACTGCTGGCCACGGCTCGCGCCGAGGAGTAGCGGCGACTCAAGGGCCGGGCGCGTTCAAGGGGTCGTGGCCGTCGCCGGCTCCCCGGCACGGGATGCCGGGACGAACAGGCTCATCAGGGTGTCCAGCCGGCAGCGCGACGCCCGGCTCGGTGGTGCCCTCGCCGGGCTGACCGAGACCGAACAGCAGGTGCTGCTGCTCGGTCTCGCGGCTGGTGAGCCGTCTCGCCGACTCACCGGGCGGCCGCTTTGGCCACCCGCCCCGAACCCGCTGACGGAGGCTTCCGTGCCCTGGTCCGACCACGCCATCCGGTGGCACGTCCATCCCCTCGGTTTCCTCCGCTCGGTTTCCTCCGCGCCGAACGCGCCGCCCTCGCTCCGGGCGAAGCACCGCGCCACCGGCTGCCCGTCCTGGCCGATCGGCTGCGCACCACTGGCTCCGACGGGGTGTGGCCGGCCGGCGGCCGGACGCCGCGTACGCGGTGCCGCGGTCCCGGCGAGGTCACCAGCTGGGAGCGAAGCGGCGTGACCGTGGTCGCCTTCCCGTGAAGCTCGGGCGAGTGGGCGGTTGTTCACTCGTGTGAGTGATGCCTGTCGCCGTACGGGCCGTCCCCGGCGGGATCGCGGCTCCCGGGCGGGCCCGGAACACCCGTACGTGCTGGCATCCTTGGCAGGGAACCCCGCAGGCGTAGGAGGCGCGCGGTACACCCCTCCGCCCGATACCTTCTGTACGTCCCTTCGTGACCGCCCGACGCCGAACCAGGAGCCCCGGCCACGTGAGCCCCGCGAGCAGTACCTCACCGCACGGTCAGTCGCCGCTGCGCACCGTGCAGGTCCTGGGCGGGGGCAACGCCGGCAGCAGCGCGCACGTGCGCTCCCTGGCCGCAGGACTGGTCGCCCGGGGCGTGCGGGTCACGGTGTGCGCCCCCGTCGAGGCCGATCACACCTACGACTTCACCGGGGTCGGCGCCGACCACGTGCACGTGCCCCGCAGCAGTGACCCGGTCTCGGTGGCGGCGCTGCGGGCGGCCTGCTCGCACGCGGACCTGGTGCACGCGCACGGGTTGCACGCCTCCTTCCGGGCGGTGCTGGCGCTCAGCGGCCGGCCCATCCCGCTCGTCGTCACCTGGCACAACCGGGCCGAGGTCGAGGGCGCGCGGGCGCATCTGCTGCGGGTGCTGGAGCGGCGGGTGGTGCGGGCGGCGGCCGTGGTGCTCGGCACGACCTCGGACCTCGTGGACCGGGCGCGCCGCACCGGAGCCCGCGACGCCCGGCTCGCCGCCGTCGCCCTGCCCGGGGCGCGGCCCGCCCCGGACCAGGACGACCCGGACCGGCTGCGGCCCAAGGCCCGGGCCGAACTCGGCGCCACCGGACGCCCGTTGCTCATGGCGGTCGGCTCGCTCGACCGGCAGCGGGGCTACGACGTCCTGCTGGACGCGGCACGGCTGTGGAGCCGCCGGGACCCCGTGCCGCTGCTCGTCATCGCGGGGGAGGGGCCGTTGCGCCCGGCGCTCCAGCGGCGGATCGAGGCGGAGGAACTGCCGGTCCGGCTCATCGGGCGCCGGGACGACATCGGTGACCTGCTCGTCGCCGCCGACATCGCGCTGCTGTCCAGCAGGTGGGAGCCCCGCTCCGTCCTCGCCCAGGAGGCGCTGCACGCGCGCGTGCCGCTCGTCGCGACCGCCGTCGGCGGTGTCCCCGACCTCGTGGGCGATGCCGCCGAACTCGTCCCGTACGGGGACGCGGCGGCGCTGGCGAACGCCGTCGACCGGCTGCTCGGCGACCCCGAGCGGTGCGAGGAGCTCAAGGCCAGGGGCGTGCGGCAGGCGGCCACCTGGCCCACCGAGGACCAGACGGTCGCCCAGGTCCTCAGCGTCTACGACGAGTTGACCCAGCCCCGCCCGCTCCCCTGAGCTCCGCCGAGGACCGGGACCGACCACCCCGCCGGCCCACGTGCCGGACCGGGACGGGGGCGGCGTTCGTTTCCCCGTCCGCCGGACGGGGCTACGGCACGTGCCGGCGGGCCCGCAGGGCGAGGCTCAGCGCCAGGACCGTCTGCGGGTCGTCGAGGTCGGTACCGAGCAACTCGCCGATGCGGGCGAGGCGGTTGTAGAGCGTCTGGCGGTTGAGGTGCAGCTCGCGGGCGGTCTCGGCCTTGCGGCCCGCATGGGCCAGGTAGGTCTCCAGGGTGGGCAGCAGCGGCGGCTTGGAGCGGTCGTCGTGGTCGCGCAGCGGGCCGATGGCCCGGTCCACGAAGGCCGCCAGGTCCGGGTGGTCGCGCAGCCGCCACAGCAGCAGGTCGATGTCCAGGCGCCGGGCGTCGTACCAGGGCCGGTCGCTCAGGCCCTGCGCCGCCGTCGCCGTCTCCGCCGCGTGCCGGAGCCCGGCCGATGCCGCCGCCCAGCCACCGGCCACCCCGACCACCACCACGGGCGGCTGGGCCCCGGGCCGCTGCATCCCCGCCCGCTCCGCTCCGGCCCGCAGCGCCGCCGCGACCCGGTCCGCGACCGCCGGCCGCTCCGCCTCCGAGCGCAGACCCACCAGCAGCGGGACCCGGCCCTCGACCGGCCGCACGCCGAGCAGCACCGGCACCCCGACCGAGGCCAGCTCCTCGGCGACCGCACGGGCCAGGACCGCCCAGCCCCCGCCAGGGGACAGAGCGTCCCCGAGCCGCATCACGACCGGCAGCAGCGGGCTGCCGCCCGGCTTGAAGCCCAGCACCCGGGCCTGCGCCGGGGCGTCCTGCGCCGCGATCCGCCCCTCGGCGAGGTCGGTGAGGAAGTCGCCGCGCCCACGCGCCGCCAGCTCCTCCTCCTGCCGGGCCTGCATCAGCACCACGGCGAGGATGCCCGCGGCCCGTTCGGCGGCCATGCGGTGCACCGGGGCGAGCGGCCCCAGGACGGGCAGCAGCACCAGCCGGGCCCGCACCGCGCCCGTGCCCGGGCCGCCGCCGGGCACGTCCACCAGGACCGAGCCCGCCGGTGGCGGAGCGTCCTTGTGCGGGTCGCGCAGCCCCTCCCAGACCTGCAGCGGATCGGCGCCCTCGGACCCGGCCCCGGCGGCGTACAGCAGCCGGCCGTCCGTGGTCTCCAGGAAGACCGGGTTGCCGCTGAAGCCGGCCAGGACGCCGAGCACCTGCGGCACCCCGCCACCCCCGAGGAGGGCCTCGGTACAGCGCCGGTGCACTTCCTCCGCCCGCTGCAGCAGCGCGTAGTGGCCGTTGACGATCTCGGTGTGGATCTCCTCGGTGACCGTGACGAAGGGCACCTCGCGGTGCAGCTGGACCAGTGGCAGCCCGGCACCGCGGGCGGTGTCCACCAGGGCGGCGGGCAACCGGGTGAAACGCGGCCCCAGCTCCACGACCAGGGCGGCGATGCCCCGCTCGGCGAGGGTGCGGACGAACGCCCGCTGGTCGGCCGGGCGGGTGCCGAGGCCGTAGCCGGTGGTGAGCAGCAGCTCGCCGCCCTTCAGCAGCGAGGCGATGTGGGGCACCTCGCCCGCGTGCACCCAGCGGACGGTGCGCCCCAGCCGGTCGGCGCCCGCCAGGATCTCCGGCAGGCCGCTGCGCAGCCCGGGCAGCTCCAGGGCTCGCTGAACGGTGATGCCGGCACCCTGGGCGGCGAAGCCGCCGCTGTCCGCACTGCTGTTCATGCAGCGGACGCTACCTGCGAAAACGTCAGGAGGACAGCGTCGGCCCGGCGCCGGAGCCGACGGCCTACACCGGCTTGATGTTGTGGTTGAAGCGGAACACGTTGTCGGGGTCGTACCGCCGCTTCACCTTCTCCAGCCGCAGCAGGTTCCCCGCGCCCAGGCCCGCCCGGACCCGCTCGGGGCCCTCGTCGCCGACCAGGCCGAGGCAGACCGCACCGGCGCTCCAGGGCCGGACGTCGGCGCGGGCGTCCCGTACCCAGGCCAGGGCGCGCTCGTCGTCGGCCGGGTCGGCCCAGCGGGCGAGGGGGTGCGCCACCCAGGGCGCGCTCCGGTACGGCACCGGGTACCGGTCGGGCCCGGCGGCGGCGGCGCCGCCGAGCGGGAGGAGCGTGTACCGGGACCCGCTCGGCACGGGCACGGCCTCCGCGCGGGCGCAGAAGCGGTCCACCAGGTCGTCGGGCAGACCGGTCAGGCACTGAGCCGACCAGTGGGCGCGCAGCCCGGGAGCGAGGTCCAGCAGACGCCGGGCCCCGGCGCCCGGCAGCTCCGCCTCGTGCGGCAGCGCGAGCAGCGGCCCGGCGAGCCTCCGCAGGTCCGCCGCACCGCCCGCGTACGTCAGCAGCGCGCCGTACCCGGCTCTGTCCGCAGCCGGGTAGAACACGGCGCCGCCCAGCCGGTCGGGACCGCCGGCGATGATCTCGCGGAAGGCGCGGACCACCTCCCGCCCGTACGCGGGGCGGTGCAGCAGCAGCGTGACGGAGAACTCCGGGAGCTCGTGCAGTTCCAGGGTGAGCGCGGTGGCGATGCCGAAGTTGCCGCCGCCGCCGTGCAGCGCCCAGAACAGCTCGGGGTTCTCGTCGGGGTTGGCACGGACCCGTTCGGCGTCGGCGGTGACCAGCTCGACGCCGATCAGGTCGTCCACGGCGAGGCCGAAGAAGCGGTCCAGCAGGCCGGTGCCGCCGCCCAGGACGAAGCCGCCGACGCCGATGCCGGATGCCCGGCCGCCGGTGCCGGCCAGGCCGTACGGCCGGGTGGCCCGGTCGAGGTCACCCGTCGTGGCGCCGCCCTCGACCCGTACCGCCTCGGCCGCCGGATCGACGGTCACCTCGTGCATCCGGCGCAGGTCCACCACGAGAGCTCCGTGGTCCGGCGGCGGGCCCGCGAGACCGTGTCCGCCGCCGCGCACGGCGATGTGCAGGTCCAGGTCCCGGGCGAACCGCACCGCCCGTACGACGTCCGCCTCGTGCGCGCACCGCGCGATCACCGCGGGCCGCCGGTCCACCCGCGCGTCGAAGCACGCGCGGGCCTGGTCGTACCCCGGGTCCCCGGGCGCGAACACCTCGCCGGCCAGATCCTCACGCAGCGCGTCGAGCGCCGCGCCCGCCTTGGAACGGGAAGCCATGGCAGCCCCCTTCCGCAAGGGTGCCGCTCTCCAGCCTAGGGCCCGCCGTGCGGGCGCGTGCGTCAGCCTCCGTACGCGCCCGAAGCCGTCAGCCGCAGCGCCGTGTCGATCAGCGGGACGTGGCTGAAGGCCTGCGGGAAGTTGCCGACCTGGCGCTTGCGGCGCGGGTCCCACTCCTCGGCGAGCAGACCGAGGTCGTTGCGCAGGGACAGCAGCTTCTCGAACAGCTTGCGGGCCTCGTCCACGCGGCCGATCATCGCCAGGTCGTCCGCCATCCAGAACGAGCAGGCCAGGAAGGCGCCCTCGTCGCCGGGGAGGCCGTCGACGCCCTCGTGCTCGCCCTCGGTGGGGTAGCGCAGGATGAAGCCGTCGGTCGTGGACAGCTCGCGCTGGATGGCCTCGATGGTGCCGATGACCCGCTTGTCGTCCGGCGGCAGGAAGCCCATCTGCGGGATCAGCAGCAGGGAGGCGTCCAGTTCCTTCGAGCCGTAGGACTGCGTGAACGTGTTGCGCTCCTTGTCGTACCCCTTCTCGCACACGTCCCGGTGGATGTCGTCGCGCAGCTCGCGCCACCGCTCCAGCGGGCCGTCGGCGTCGCCGGACTCGATCAGCTTGATCGTGCGGTCCACCGCGACCCAGGCCATGACCTTCGAGTGCACGAAGTGGCGGCGCGGGCCGCGCACCTCCCAGATGCCCTCGTCCGGCTCGTCCCAGTGGTCCTCCAGGTAGCGGATCAGCTTCAGCTGGAGCAGGGAGGCGTAGTCGTGGCGGGCCAGGCCGGTCATGTGGGCGAGGTGCAGGGCCTCGGTGACCTCGCCGTACACGTCCAGCTGGAGCTGGTGCGCGGCTCCGTTGCCGACCCGGACCGGGGCGGAGTTCTCGTAGCCGGGCAGCCAGTCCAGCTCGGCCTCGCCCAGCTCGCGCTCGCCGGCCAGGCCGTACATGATCTGCAGGTTCTCGGGGTCGCCGGCCACGGCCCGCAGCAGCCACTCGCGCCAGGCGCGGGCCTCCTCGCGGTAGCCGGTGCGCAGCAGGGAGGACAGGGTGATCGCCGCGTCGCGCAGCCAGGTGTAGCGGTAGTCCCAGTTGCGGACGCCGCCGATGTCCTCCGGCAGCGAGGTCGTGGGGGCGGCGACGATGCCGCCGGTCGGGGCGTACGTCAGCGCCTTCAGCGTGATCAGCGAGCGGATCACCGCCTCGCGGTACGGACCGTGGTACGTACAGTGCTCGACCCACTCGCGCCAGAAGTCCTCCGTCGCCACCAGCGACTGCTCCGGCTCCGGCAGAGCCGGGGGTTCCTTGTGAGAGGGCTCCCAGGAGATCGTGAACGCGATCCGGTCACCCGGGGCGACGGTGAAGTCCGCGTAGGTCGTCAGCGACTTCCCGTACGTCTCGGCCTCGGTGTCGAACCACACGGAGTCCGGTCCGGCGACGGCGACCGTACGGCCCTCGTGCTTGTGCACCCACGGCACCACCCGGCCGTAGGAGAACCGCATCCTGAGGACCGAGCGCATCGGTACCCGCCCGGAGACGCCCTCGACGATCCGGATCAGCTGCGGCGCCCCGTCACGCGGGGGCATGAAGTCGATCACGCGGACCGTGCCGCGCGGGGTGTCCCACTCCGACTCCAGGATCAGCGAGTCGCCCCGGTAGGTGCGCCGGGCGGCGGTGGGCGGCTCGGCGTCGGCCGCGTGGGCCGGACCGAGACGCCAGAAGCCGTGCTCCTCGGTGCCCAGCAGACCGGCGAAGATGGCATGCGAGTCGAAGCGGGGCAGGCACAGCCAGTCCACTGTCCCGTCCCGGCAGACCAGGGCAGCGGTCTGCATGTCTCCGATGAGTGCGTAGTCTTCGATGCGCCCGGCCACGTGCTTCTCCAGTCGAACGGCCACGTCGCCCCCACGGAAGAGGGCTGTCGCTAGTGCGGTCAAGGGGTCGTTGTTGTGCGTCGTTGAGCGGTGAAGCAAAGCAGCCCGCCGAGCCCTGAGGCAAAACGACAGTCTTTGCTCAACGAACTGACGAGCTCTCGTTGTTCCGGTGCTTACGGGCGGGGGTGGTGCCGTGTTCTCCGGGCGGGCTCGGCAGCGAGTGTCCGAGCAGGATACGACGCACGTAGATGATCTGCGTCCCGCTCCGGGCAACCCGTGTGGGCCGAACGAGTGAGCCTCGGGTGAGAGACCCGTGCTCGTGGCACGTCCGTGGCGGCCCGTGCGCGGAGCGTGGCCGGAAGCCATCTCTCCGCGGCGCTGATACCCTGGTAGCCCGTGGACCGGTGGGCACGAAACCCCCGAACCGCAGCGACGGCGCCTCCGCGAGAAAAACCACATTCTCCGGCCCGGCAGCCGCACCGCACCCCAGACCGCGACCACGGGAGCCCCCTCTTGGCCATGCCGCCCGCTGCTTTCCGAACCAGCACAGCCACGACGACCAAGCACATCTTCGTCACCGGGGGTGTCGCCTCCTCTCTCGGCAAGGGCCTCACCGCCTCCAGCCTCGGCATGCTGCTCAAGGCCCGCGGTCTGCGCGTCGTGATGCAGAAGCTCGACCCGTACCTCAACGTCGACCCGGGCACCATGAACCCGTTCCAGCACGGTGAGGTGTTCGTCACCAACGACGGCGCGGAAACCGACCTGGACATCGGACATTACGAGCGCTTCCTCGACCGCGACTTGGACGGCTCCGCCAACGTCACTACAGGCCAGGTGTACTCGACCGTCATCGCCAAGGAGCGCCGGGGCGAGTACCTGGGTGACACGGTGCAGGTCATCCCGCACATCACCAACGAGATCAAGCACCGCATCCGGCGCATGGCGACGGACGAGGTGGACGTGGTGATCACCGAGGTCGGCGGCACGGTCGGCGACATCGAGTCGCTGCCGTTCCTGGAGACCGTCCGCCAGGTCCGCCACGAGGTCGGCCGGGACAACGTCTTCGTGGTGCACATCTCGCTCCTGCCCTACATCGGCCCCTCGGGCGAGCTGAAGACCAAGCCGACCCAGCACAGCGTGGCCGCGCTGCGGAACATCGGTATCCAGCCGGACGCGATCGTGCTGCGGTGCGACCGTGAGGTCCCCACCGCGATCAAGCGCAAGATCTCCCTGATGTGCGACGTCGACGAGGCGGCCGTGGTCGCCTGCCCGGACGCCCGCTCGATCTACGACATCCCCAAGACCGTGCACGGCGAGGGCCTGGACGCGTACGTCGTCCGCAAGCTCGACCTGCCGTTCCGTGACGTGGACTGGCGGACCTGGGACGACCTGCTCGACCGTGTCCACAACCCCGACCACGAGATCACCCTGGCCCTGGTCGGCAAGTACATCGACCTGCCCGACGCCTACCTGTCGGTGACCGAGGCGCTGCGCGCCGGCGGCTTCGCCAACCGGGCCCGCGTCAAGATCAAGTGGGTCACCTCGGACGACTGCAAGACCCCGGCCGGCGCCAAGGCGCAACTCGCCGACGTCGACGGCATCTGCATCCCCGGCGGCTTCGGCGACCGCGGTGTGCTCGGCAAGGTCGGTGCCATCCGTTACGCCCGCGAGAACCGGATCCCGCTGCTCGGCCTCTGCCTGGGCCTGCAGTGCATCGTGATCGAGGCCGCGCGCAACCTGGCCGGCGTCTCCGACGCCAACTCCACCGAGTTCGACCCGGCCACCGCCCACCCGGTCATCTCCACCATGGCCGAGCAGCTCGACATCGTGGCGGGCGAGGGCGACATGGGCGGCACCATGCGGCTGGGCATGTACCCGGCGAAGCTGGCCGAGGGCTCGATCGTGCGCGAGGTGTACGACGGCAAGGAGTACGTCGAGGAGCGGCACCGGCACCGGTACGAGGTGAACAACGCCTACCGCGCCGAGCTGGAGAAGAAGGCCGGCATCCTCTTCTCGGGCACCTCGCCGGACGGCAAGCTCGTCGAGTACGTCGAGTACCCGCGCGACGTCCACCCCTACCTGGTCGCCACGCAGGCGCACCCCGAGCTGCGCTCGCGGCCGACCCGCCCGCACCCGCTCTTCGCCGGGCTCGTGAAGGCGGCGGTCCAGCGGAAGAATTCCAAGTAACACACCCAGTTGTACGGTGGCCGGGGTGCATACCTTCAAACGGTGGGCACCCCGGTTTCGTTGTGGGCCGGTTCCGTGGTGAGCCGGTCTTCCTCGCACGTGCGGAAGGACAGGGCATGACGATCAAGGACACCCCGGAGGAGTGGGAGATCCGGGCGACGGAGACCCCCTTCGCGGGCAACAAGACCTCCGTCCGCACGGACGACGTGGTCATGCCCGACGGCTCGGTGGTCCGCCGCGACTACCAGGTCCACCCCGGTTCCGTGGCCGTCCTCGCCCTGGACGACGAGGACCGCGTCCTGCTCATCAAGCAGTACCGCCACCCCGTACGGCACAAGCTGTGGGAGATCCCGGCGGGCCTGCTCGACGTGCCGGGCGAGAACCCGCTGCACGCGGCGCAGCGCGAGCTGTACGAGGAGGCGCACGTCAAGGCCGAGGACTGGCGGGTGCTGACCGACGTCTACACCACCCCCGGGGGCTGCGACGAGTCCGTGCGGATCTTCCTCGCCCGCGGCCTGTCGGAGGCCGAGGGGGAGCGCTTCGAGGTCGAGGACGAGGAGTCCGACATGGAGCACGCGCGCGTGCCCGTCGACGAGCTCGTCCGTGGCGTGCTCGCCGGTGAGCTGCACAACAACTGCCTCGTCGTCGGCGTCCTGTCGCTGGTCGCCGCCCGCACCGGCGGCGGGCTCGAGGCGCTGCGCCCGGCGGAGGCGCCGTGGCCGGCGCGTCCGTTCGAGTCCTGAGACCCGTCCTCGAGTCCTGAGACCCGTCCGCCGCGCCGAGCGGCCCCACCGGTGTGACGATCGCCTGATCCGATCGGGGGATGTCTCCGCCGTGCTCCTCCCGGACCGTTGCAGAGCGTGAACTAGGCTCTGAAAACGCCCGGACCGGAGTTCCCGGCGGGCGCCGGTGTGCGGGGTTGGACGGGAGTGTGGCCCGTGGCGGAACAGGCGGTGGACACAGGCGGTGCGCGGCTGGCCGGCGAGTCGGCCGCGCCAAGCCATTTCCTCGGCCGCTCACGGGAGTTGAAGGAGCTGCGCGCCGACATCGAGCGCGCGGGCCTGGACACCCTCTCCGGCCGCAAGGCCCCCCGTGCGCGGGTGCTCCTCATCGCCGGCCGCCCCGGTTCAGGCCGTACGGCCCTCGCCGAGGAACTCGTCCGGCGGGTCGCCGAGCGTTACCGGGACGGGGTGCTGCGGGTCCGCCTCAGCGACCCCGACGGCACCCCCGTCCCCGTCGGGCGCACCGCCCGCGAGCTGCTCACCGCCCTGGACCTGCCCGCCCCGGCCGGAGCCGCCGAGGACGACCTCACCGAGGCGCTGCGGGCGGCCCTGGCCGGGCGCCGCGCCCTGCTCCTGCTGGACGACGCGGCGAGCGCCGAGCAGGTCGACGCGCTGCTGCCGGACGCCCCGGACTGCCTCGTCGTCGCCGTCTCCGGCGGCCCGCTCACGGGGATCACGGACGTCCGCCCGTGCACCCTGGGCGGCCTCGACACCAAGTCGGCGCTGGAGCTGCTGACCCGCTTCACCGGCTCGGTCCGCATCACCGTCGACCCGCGGGCCGCCGAGAACCTGGTCGAGGTGTGCCAGGCCCAGCCCGCCGCGCTCGTCCTGGCCGGCGGCTGGCTGGCCGCCAGCCCCAAGACGGCCGTGTCCGACCTGGCCAAGCGCCTGCACGCCGAGACCGACGAGGGCACGCCGCTGTCCCGTGTCTTCCGGTTCGTGTACGGCGGGCTGCCGGGCCCGGCAGCCCGGATACTGCGACTGCTCTCCCTGGCCCCGGCCGGCCTGGTCGACCCGCACACCGCCTCCGCGCTGGCCGGCACCTCGGTCACGGCCGCCCGGGCCGCCCTGGACGACTTCGTCGCCCTCGGCCTGCTGCGGGCGGTGGCCTCCCCGCTGCCGCAGTACGAGGTGCCCGGCTGCCTCCAGCCCCTGCTGCACGCGCGCGCCGAGGCCCAGGACCGCCCCGGCGAGCTCCGGCTGGCCCGTGCGCGCATGCTGGAGCGCACCGTGCGGCTGCTGCAGTCCTGCCGGGCGATCACCGAGACCGACCAGCCCGAGTTGCGCGAGAAGCTCCAGGGCCTGCCGGCCGAGCTGCGCTTCCCGACGCCGAGGGCGGCCGAGGACTGGCTGCGCATCCGCCGGCCCGCGCTGCTGGCCGCGGCCCGGCTCGCGGTCGCCGACGGGGAGCTGGACACGCTGGCCCGCCGGCTGATGTCCCAGCTGGTCCGGGCCATGGCGGCGCACTTCGGCACGGAGGCGGCCGCGCCCGACCTGTACGGCGTGCACCGGCTCGTCCTGAACGTGGCCGAGCGCCGGAACCTGCCCCGGGAGAAGGCCGCCGCGCTGCTGAACCTCGCCGACCTGGACGCCCGTACCGGCCGTACCCGGGACGCGCTGGCCCGCTACCGGGCCGCGCTGGACGCCGGACGCGAGGCGAACGACCCGTACGCGGCCGGCCGTGCGATGGAATCCGTAGGGGGTGCCCACCAGGAGCTGGGGGACTACGACCGGGCCGCCGACTGGTTCGGCCGGGCGCTCGCCCAGCGCCTGGCCCGGGGGGAGCGCGCGGACGCCGCCCGGCTGTACGGCCGTATCGCGGGCGCCCACACCTTCGCGGGCCGCTACGGGGAGGCGCTCAGGAACTGGCGGGCGGCCGGCGCCGTGTACCGCAAGGACGGTGACATCGCCGCCTACGCAAGGGCGTTGAGCGAAGTGGCCCGGGTCCAGGAGTACGCCGGACGCCCCACGGAGTCGCTGCACACCTGCCAGGAGGCGGTGGAGTGGGCGCGCCGCGCCCAGGACCCCCGGCTGCAGGCCGCGATCCAGCTGCGGCTCGCCGACACCCTGGAGCGCCTCGGCGACCCGGCCGCCGCCCGACTGCACCGCTCGGCGGCCGAGCGCATGCTGGGAGAGGGGCCCCAGGAGGGCCCTGACGCGGAGAAGGGGCCGGAACACGGCGCTAACGCCTGCGAAATCCGTAGTACATCCGGCGAAGATTAATGCAATGAAAGGCTAGACAGCCGGAACGCCTTCATTAAACTGGCTCTGCCGCACGTTCTCCGGCGGTGTCTCCCGGTGTGCCCCTGCATGCCCGGGTATGTCTGACAATGCCCCCACACCCTCTGAGCCAAGGACCGTGATCCACGTGAAGGTCGGCATCCCCCGCGAGGTCAAGAACAACGAGTTCCGGGTGGCCATCACCCCCGCCGGCGTGCACGAGCTGGTGCGCCACGGCCACCAGGTCGTCGTCGAGCGGAACGCCGGCGTCGGCTCCTCGATCCCGGACGAGGAGTACGTGGCGGCCGGCGCGCAGATCCTGGAGACGGCCGACGAGGTCTGGGCCTCCGCCGACCTGCTGCTGAAGGTCAAGGAGCCCATCGCGCAGGAGTACCACCGCCTCCGCAAGGACCAGATCCTCTTCACCTACCTGCACCTGGCCGCCTCGAAGGAGTGCACGGACGCCCTCCTGGAGTCCGGCACCACGGCGATCGCCTACGAGACGGTCGAGCTCGCGAACCGCGCCCTGCCGCTGCTCGCCCCGATGTCCGAGGTCGCGGGCCGCCTCGCCCCGCAGGTCGGCGCCTACCACCTGATGGCCGCGAACGGCGGCCGCGGTGTGCTCCCCGGCGGTGTCCCGGGGGTGCCGGCCGGCAAGGCTGTCATCATCGGCGGCGGCGTCTCCGGCTGGAACGCCGCGCAGATCGCCATCGGCCTCGGCTTCCACGTGACCCTGCTCGACAAGGACATCAACAAGCTCAAGGAAGCCGACAAGATCTTCGGCACGAAGATCCAGACCGTCGTCTCCAACGCCTTCGAGCTGGAGAAGGCCTGCCTCGACGCCGACCTCGTGATCGGCGCGGT
Source organism: Streptomyces sp. NPDC004542 (assembly GCF_040610035.1). NCBI lineage: Bacteria > Bacillati > Actinomycetota > Actinomycetes > Kitasatosporales > Streptomycetaceae > Streptomyces > Streptomyces sp. NPDC004542. The sequence goes on along the minus strand of NZ_JBEXLP010000035.1, from coordinate 46,768 downwards.
GCTCATCCCGGGCGCCAAGGCCCCGAAGCTGGTCACCAACGAGCTGGTCTCCCGGATGAAGGCCGGAAGTGTCCTTGTCGACATCGCGATCGACCAGGGCGGCTGCTTCGAGGACTCCCACCCGACCACGCACGCCGAGCCGACCTTCCGGGTCCACAATTCGGTCTTCTACTGCGTCGCCAACATGCCGGGCGCGGTGCCCAACACCTCCACCTACGCGCTGACCAACGCCACGCTGCCGTACATCGTGGAACTGGCCGACAAGGGCTGGGTCGAGGCGCTGCGCCGCGACGCCGCGCTCGCCAGGGGCCTCAACACGCATGACGGCAACGTCGTTTACAAGGAAGTCGCCGAGGCGCACGGTCTGGAGCACGTGGAACTCGAGACCCTGCTCGGCTGAGCGGCGACCGGCCGCCGGCCTGGCGCCGGCCTCACGCCGGCTTCACGCCGGCCTCGCGTCGGCCTCGCGTCGGTCACCAAGTCGCCAAGAACCATAAGGCGATTCGTCAACACCGGTCGTCAACGCGGCGCACCCGGCCGGACCTTGCCCGACAAGGTCCGGCCGGATGTGTGTATGGTCACTTTGCCACTTGCGGTCAACTCGCCTCGAACGTAACCCTTCGACCGATTCGCACACCGGTGAAACCTGCCGTGCGACGGCCGTACGCCCTTGACAGCGGGATGTTTCATTGCCGACACATCCTGCCGGGTCCGGCGGATTGTGTTGCTGCGGACCGCCGACACGCCATAGAGTCGCCAACCGTCGGCATGGTGCCACGCTGACCTGTCTAGAAGTTTCCTGGTCACCAAGGAGGTAAGACGACTTGTGAATGAGTCGACATTTTCTCCCGGGGGTGGTCAACCAGGAATGCCTGCGCGGGGCCAGGGCTCCACGGGGCTCGAGGCTGTCGGCTCCGTCGCTGTCCGAACCTTCGCAGCCCAACAGAGCCAGGGCAGCCCCCACATGGCTCTGTCAGCACACCAGAGCATGGATGGCCATCACGTGAACGCCATGGCCGGCGACGGAAGTGGCGCGCCCCACAACCACTTCGCCGACTACGACGAACTGCCCGAAGGGCACTTCTACGACCCCGACGCCGAGTACGAGCCCGATCCCGAGTACGCGGCCACGCTCGCGCCCGACGCGGCCCGCCAGCGCCGTGAGCGCATCGGTCCGACCGGACGCCCGCTGCCGTACTTCCCGATCCCGGGCCCGCTGACCGACCACGGCCCCGCGAAGATCATCGCGATGTGCAACCAGAAGGGCGGCGTCGGCAAGACGACGTCGACCATCAACCTGGGTGCCGCGCTCGCGGAGTACGGCCGGCGCGTGCTCCTCGTGGACTTCGACCCGCAGGGCGCGCTGTCGGTGGGTCTCGGCGTCAACCCGATGGAGCTCGACCTCACCGTCTACAACCTGCTCATGGAGCGGGGCATGTCGGCGGACGAGGTGCTCCTGAAGACGGCGGTCCCCAACATGGACCTGCTGCCCAGCAACATCGACCTGTCCGCCGCCGAGGTCCAGCTGGTCTCCGAGGTCGCCCGTGAGTCGACGCTCCAGCGGGCGCTGAAGCCGCTGCTGCCCGACTACGACTACATCGTGATCGACTGCCAGCCCTCGCTCGGCCTGCTCACGGTGAACGCGCTGACGGCCGCCCACAAGGTGATCGTCCCGCTGGAATGCGAGTTCTTCGCGCTGCGCGGTGTCGCGTTGCTCACGGAGACCATCGAGAAGGTCCAGGAGCGGCTCAACCCGGAGCTGGAGCTCGACGGCATCCTCGCCACGATGTACGACTCGCGTACCGTGCACAGCCGCGAGGTGCTGGCACGCGTGGTCGAGGCCTTCGACGACCACGTCTACCACACGGTCATCGGCCGCACGGTCCGCTTCCCGGAGACCACGGTCGCCGGCGAGCCGATCACCACGTACGCCTCCAACTCCGTCGGTGCCGCCGCCTACCGCCAGCTCGCCAGGGAGGTGCTCGCCCGGTGTCACGCCGAGTGAGTCTGCCCGGGGCCGACGAACTGTTCCGTACGACGGGGGGGACGGCGCTCCAGGCGTCCACCCCCCGGCGCCAGACGGGCGGCGAGGCCCGGGTGCCGGCTCCCGCCGGAGAGAGCGACCCGGCGGCCGCCTCGGCGGAGGACGCGCCGCAGGCCGTCCCCGTGCAGAGCGGTGACGGTGACGGTGCGGAGCACGTGGCGGCGGTCGACACGGAGCCGGCCGAGGCCGGTGAGTCCCGGGAGCGGGAGCGCTCCGCGCGGTCCCGGACGGCGGCGCAGGAAGGTTCTGCCGCCGCCGCGCAGCCGCGCAAGCGGGGCCGGGCCGCCGCGCGCCGGCCCAGCGGGCGCGAGCGGCACGACGAGAAGATCACCGTGTACGTCTCCGCCGAGGAATTGATGGACCTGGAGCACGCCCGCCTGGTCCTGCGCGGCGAACACGGCCTGGCGGTCGACCGCGGCCGCATCGTCCGCGAGGCGGTCGCCGTGGTACTGGCCGACCTCGAGGCCCGCGGCGACGCGAGCATCCTGGTACGGCGGCTCCGCGGCCGCTAGCGGCCGCGCGCGACGGCCGGCCCGGGGTTGCCCCGGTGCCCAGGTCCCCCCCGAGGCGCAGGCGCCAGGACGCCGGCCGCGGGATGCTCGCCCGGGAGTCAGCGGTTCAGGGGTCCGCGGGCGTGCGGGGCTGCTGGTGTGGCGGGCTGTGGGGGCGGCAGGCGCCTGGTGGCGGGGCCGGGCGGTTCGGGAGCGTGCGGATGCTTCGAGCCGGTGTGCGGGTGCCTGCGCGGGCGGGAGGGCCGCCTGGGAGGCGGTGGGTCCGGTGCGGCGGCCGTGGCGGGCCGTGGCCGGCTCCGCGAACGGGAAACGATAGCCTGCGACGGCCATGACCCCGAACGACGTTCCCACCCCCGGCGCACGCGCCGGCCAGAGGCGTGCGCTCGGGCGGGGACCCGGCACCGCGCGGGTGGAAACGGATACGGCTCCGGCCCCGGACGTGCCACCACCCCCGCCCACGGAACCAGAACCGGAGGCTGCCGCCGAAGAGGCCGAGCAGGCCCCGGTGCGTGAGGCGGAGCTCGATCCCGAGGCCGTGACCCATGGACCGGTGGACCCGGTGGCCGGTGCGCGTGCGGAGTCCGGCAGCGGGCCGGAGCAGGTGTCCCGCGCGGCGGGTGAGGTCGGGGCGGCTTCGGTGCGTGAGGCGGGGTCCCGTCCTGAGCCCGTGGCCCGTGGCCGGATGGACCCGGCGGCCGGTGCGGGGGCCGAGTCGGCGGCCCCCGCGGCGGGTGAGGTCGGGGCCGTGGCCGAGGCGTCGGCCGACCCCGGCGGGGAAGGTGTCTTCAAGGTCCGGCTCGCCAACTTCGAGGGGCCGTTCGATCTGCTGCTCCAGCTGATCTCGAAGCACAAGCTGGACGTCACCGAGGTCGCCCTGTCCAAGGTCACCGACGAGTTCATGGCCCACATCCGGGCGATGGGGCCGGACTGGGACCTGGACCAGACGACCGAGTTCCTGGTCGTCGCGGCCACCCTGCTGGACCTGAAGGCGGCCCGGCTGCTGCCCACGGCCGAGGTCGAGGACGAGGCCGACCTGGCGCTGCTCGAGGCCAGGGACCTGCTGTTCGCACGGCTGCTGCAGTACCGGGCGTACAAGCAGATCGCCGACATCTTCCACCAGCGGCTGGAGGAAGAGGCCCGGCGCTACCCGCGCACCGTGGGACTCGAACCCCACCACGCCGAACTCCTCCCCGAGGTCGTCATCAGCATCGGCCCGGAAGGCTTCGCCAAGCTCGCGGTCAAGGCGATGCAGCCCAAGCCGAAGCCCCAGGTGTACGTCGACCACATCCACGCACCGCTCGTCTCGGTGCAGGAGCAGGCCCAGATCGTGGTCGGGCGGCTGAAGGAGCTCGGCGAGGCCAGCTTCCGCACGCTCGTCGCGGACACCGGCGACACGCTCACCGTCGTCGCCCGCTTCCTCGCCCTGCTGGAGCTGTACCGGGAGAAGGCCGTCGCCCTGGACCAGGAGACCGCGCTCGGCGAGCTGGTCGTGCGCTGGACCGGCGGGGACGGGGACGCCGCCCCGGTGGTCACGGACGAGTTCGACCGGCCTCCCGAGGAGCCGAAGGAGGACAGGAAACCGTGAGCGAGGACACCGCGGAACCCACGGCGGGGCCGCACACCGTCGCCGGCCTCGAGCTCAAGCCCGCCCTCGAGGCGGTCCTGATGGTCGTGGACGAGCCCGCGACCGAGGAACACCTGGCGAAAATACTGCAGCGGCCCCGGCGGCAGATCGCGGACGCGCTGCGCGAACTGGCCGACGAGTACACCGTGCAGGGCCGCGGCTTCGAGCTGCGCCTGATCGCCGGCGGCTGGCGCTTCTACACCCGCCCCGAGTACGCGGCCGCCGTCGAGGGCTTCGTCCTGGACGGCCAGCAGGCCCGCCTCACCCAGGCGGCACTGGAGACCCTGGCCGTGGTCGCCTACCGGCAGCCGGTCAGCCGCAGCCGCGTCTCGGCCGTGCGCGGAGTGAACTGCGACGGCGTGATGCGCACCCTCCTCCAGCGCGGTCTGGTCGAGGAGGCGGGCACGGAACCCGAAACAGGTGCGATCCTGTACAGGACGACGAACTACTTCCTGGAGCGGATGGGCCTGCGCGGCCTGGACGAGCTCCCGGAGCTCGCGCCCTTCCTCCCGGAGGCTGAGGCGATCGAGGCCGAGACCCAGGAAGGCGTACCGTCGTTCGATCCGGACGCCCCGGACGCGGACGACGGTCCCACGACGAACACGACGACGACGGAACTTTGATGCGAAGCAGCGGCAGCGGCAGCGGCAGGAACGGCGGACGCGGTAACCACCGCGGCGCCGGCAACAACAGGGACGAGCGGCAGGGGCAGGGCCGTCCCCGCAAGCCCCGCCCCGAGGAGCGCCGCTACGACGTGGGCCCCGGCGCTTCCCAGGACGGCCCCAAGTCCGGGCGCGGCGGCACGGCACGGGGCGGCGCCAAGGGCGGCCCGAAGAAGCCCCAGAGCGGGCGCGGCCGTACCGCCCCGGCGAGCTCCCGCGAGTACGAGACGCGGGCCGAGGAGCGCAACCGCGAGCGGTACGCCGGGAAGAAGGACATCAAGCTGCCCAGGACCTTCCCGGGCGCCGAGCAGGAGGGCGAGCGGCTGCAGAAGGTCCTCGCGCGCGCGGGCTACGGCTCCCGGCGTGCCTGCGAGGAACTGATCGACCAGGCCCGCGTCGAGGTGAACGGCGAGATCGTCACCGAGCAGGGCAAGCGGGTCGACCCGGAGAAGGACGAGGTCAAGGTCGACGGCCTGACGGTGGCGACCCAGTCGTACCAGTTCTTCTCGCTCAACAAGCCGGCGGGCGTGGTCTCCACGATGGAGGACCCGGAGGGCCGCCAGTGCCTCGGCGACTACGTCACCAACCGTGAGACGCGCCTGTTCCACGTCGGCCGCCTGGACACCGATACCGAGGGGGTCATCCTCCTCACCAACCACGGCGAGCTGGCCCACCGGCTGACCCATCCCAAGTACGGCGTGAAGAAGACCTACCTCGCCGCCATCGTCGGCCCGATCCCACGCGACCTGGGCAAGCGTCTGAAGGACGGCATCCAGCTCGAGGACGGCTACGCCCGCGCGGACCACTTCCGCGTCGTGGAGCAGACCGGCAAGAACTACCTCGTCGAGGTCACCCTCCACGAGGGCCGCAAGCACATCGTCCGCCGCATGCTCGCCGAGGCCGGCTTCCCGGTCGAGAAACTCGTGCGCACCGCATTCGGCCCCATCACCCTGGGCGACCAGAAGTCGGGCTGGCTGCGCCGTCTGTCCAACACGGAGGTCGGCATGCTGATGAAGGAGGTCGACCTCTAGGACCGGGCTCTGGGACGCTTGGGTCATGATCGACGATCTCGACCTGGACCTGACGCCCGTGATAGCCGAGCAGCCGGACCCCTTGCTGTTCGCCACGGTCTCCGGCGCGCACCTGTACGGCTTCCCCTCGCAGGACTCCGACCTGGACCTGCGGGGTGTCCACCTGCTGCCCGCGGCCGACCTGGTGGGGCTGCGGGAGCCGGAGGAGACCCGGACCCGGATCTGGGTGCGGTACGGCGTGGAGATGGACCTCGTCACGCACGATCTGCGCAAGTTCGTACGGCTGATGCTGCGCCGCAACGGCTATGTGCTGGAGCAGCTCCTCTCGCCCCTGGTCGCGCACACCACCGACGCGCACCGGGAGCTGGCCGCGCTGGTGCCCGGCGTGCTGACCAGCCACCACGCCCACCACTACCGGGGTTTCGCGGCGACGCAGTGGCGGCTGTTCGAGAAGACCGGCGAACTCAAGCCGCTGCTGTACACCTTCCGGGTCCTGCTCACCGGGATCCACCTGATGCGCACCGGCGAGGTACAGGCCCATCTGCCGACCCTCCTCGACCTGGACACCGGCCCGGACGTGCCCGCCTACCTGCCCGACCTGATCGCGGCGAAGGCACAGCGGGAGCACGGCAGCGCCGAAGTGGACCACGCGCGCGTGGCCGCCGATGTCGAGAGGCTGCACGCGGTGCTCGACGAGGCCCGGACCGGCTCAGTCCTGCCCGACGCGCCCACCGCGTACGACGCCCTGCACGACTTCGTCGTCCGGATCCGCCTGGTGGGCTGAGGCGCGGCGGGTACGGACCAGGAAGTCCTCCACCCGGCGGCGGTCCGGCTCGGCCGGCAGCGGGGTCCGGTGCGACCACTCGTCCGTCTCCGCGGCCAGACGGGCCATCCAGAGCTCCACCTCGGGCCAGGAGACCTCGCCCCGCTTCACCGCCAGCAGCGTCTCGCGCCGGTCGCCGACGTCGATCGTCAGCTCGCCCGTGCGTAGCAGGACGGCGGCGGACATCAGCAGCCGCAGCAGATGCATCGCATGCTTCCAGCGCGGGGCGCCATGGGTGCGGACGTCGGCATCGAGCTTCCTGCGCTGGCCCAGGGCGTACCGGGTGAACGAGTCGTGGACCCGGCGGGAGAGGAACGCCCCGCGCAGCGACAGCAGTTCGCGACCGGTGGCGTCGACGTGCTCCACCAGGGGCGAGTGCAGGCACTCCAGAACGTTCGGATTGGCGCGCAGCGCCAGTTCGCAGAAGCGCTCCAGCTCCCAGCTGAACCGCTCCTCGCCCGGCCCGTCCACATGCGCCGGCGGCTTCTCGAAGCGCCAGAACAGGGGAGCGGGAGCGAGGAAGACACCCCTGTGGTCCGTGTCGCTGCCCTCCGTGGCCAGCCCGAAGGCGCGCGAGCCCATCACGCAGGAGTAGATCGTGTGGTCGCGTACCAGGTCCTCGGGGTGCATGCCCGGGAGCGTACGCGGACCCTCACGCCAGGCGGATGGAATTTCCGTTCACCGTGATCTCCTTCGCGGGCAGCGGCCTGGTCGCCGGGCCGTGCGCCACCGAGCCGTCGGCGATGCGGAACCTGCTGCCGTGGCAGGGGCAGTCGATCGTGCCGTCCGCGACCCGGTTCACCGTGCAGCCCTGGTGGGTGCAGATCGCCGAGAAGGCCTTGAACTCACCCTTCTTCGGCTGGGTGACCACGACCTTGCGGTCCGCGAAGACCCTGCCGCCACCGACCGGGACGTCACCGGTCGCCCCCAGTTCCTGCCCGGAGGACGAGGAACTGCCGCTCTCGCCCTGGGCGCCGCATCCCACGCATCCCACGGCGAGCGCGGCCGCGCCCGTCGCGAGAAGCGTGCGCCGTGTCGAGCTCTGGGTCATGTCGTCACTCCGCACAGTCGTCACTCCGCACCTAGGGACACCGAAGGCGTCGAACAATCAACAATGCGGGACAGACTGCCACAGATGGCGCGTTTCGCGCGTCTCAGCGTGCGGGCGGCGGACACCGCGTCGGCGCGGGCTGACTACGCTGGACGGACCAAGCACCCACACACGTCAGCAAGGAGCAGCGCCGTGGCGGTACGAGCGGTCCGGGGGGCCGTCCAGCTGGAGAGGGACGAGGCCGGACACATGGACGAGCAGGTCGGAGCCCTGCTCACCGCCGTCCTGGAGCGGAACGGGCTGACCGCCGACGACCTGATCAGCATCTGGTTCACGGCCACGCCCGACCTGCACAGCGACTTCCCGGCCGCCGCCGCCCGCAAGCTCGGCATCGTCGACGTGCCGCTGATCTGCGCCCAGGAACTGGACATCGAGGGCGCCATGCCCCGTGTGGTCCGCGTCCTCGCGCACATCGAGTCCGACCGGCCCCGGGCCGACATCGCCCATGTCTACCTGGGCGCCGCGGCCGCCCTGCGCAGGGACATCGCCCAGTGAGGACCGCTCTCGTCATCGGCACCGGGCTCATCGGCACGTCCGCCGCGCTCGCCCTGACCCAGCGGGGCGTCGTCGTCCACCTGAGCGACCACGACCCGGAGCAGGCCCGTACGGCCGCCGCGCTGGGCGCCGGCACCGACGAGGCCCCTGCCGGTCCCGTCGACCTCGCCATCGTCGCCGCCCCGCCCGCGCATGTCGCGGCCGTCCTCGCCGACGCCGTACGCCGGGGGGTGGCCCGTGGCTACGTCGACGTGGCCAGCGTCAAGGGCGGCCCGCGCCGCGAGCTGGAGGCGCTCGGCCTCGACCTGTCGTCGTACATCGGCACGCACCCCATGGCGGGCCGTGAGAAGTCCGGCCCGCTGGCCGCGACCGGCGACCTGTTCGAGGGCCGCCCCTGGGTGCTGACCCCCACCCGGGACACGGACACCGAGGTGCTCAACCTCGCCCTGGAGCTGGTCTCGCACTGCCGGGCGGTGCCGGTGGTGATGGACGCCGACGCCCACGACCGCGCGGTGGCGCTGGTGTCCCACATGCCCCACCTGGTCTCCAGCATGGTCGCGGCCCGTCTGCAGCACGCCGAGGAGGCGGCCGTACGGCTGTGCGGTCAGGGCATCCGCGACGTGACCCGGATCGCCGCCTCCGACCCCCGGATGTGGATGGACATCCTGTCCGCGAACCCCGGTCCGGTCGCCGACCTGCTCACCGACGTCGCCGCCGACCTGACGGAGACGGTGCGGGCCCTGCGCGCCCTGCAGTCCTCCGACGAGACCGAGCGGCACGAGGGGACCGCCGGGATCGAGGACATGCTGCGGCGCGGCAACGCGGGGCAGGTCCGGGTGCCCGGCAAGCACGGGTCCGCGCCGCGGGTCTACGAGACCGTGGCCGTGCTGATCGACGACCAGCCGGGACAGCTGGCCCGCATCTTCGCTGACGCCGACCGGGCCGGGGTCAACATCGAGGACGTCCGCATCGAGCACGCGACGGGGCAGCAGGCCGGTCTGGTCCAGCTGATGGTCGAGCCGAAGGCGGTGCCGGTGCTGACGGCGGCGCTGCGGGAACGGGGCTGGGCGCTGCGGCAGTAGGCGCCCCGGGCTGTCGTGACCGTCTGCTGGGGGCGGCCGCCCCCGGACCGTCGCTTCGGCCCGGACGGCCTCGCCCCCGCCTCCTCGCGTCCGGGCGGGTCACCCGTACCCAGTAACCTTAGTCCGGGGCGCTCTCGCTCCCCGCACCCCGTTCATCGCATCCCGCATCGCACCAGGAAGGTGTCCCCCGTGGAAAACGGCGCCCCGACCGCCAAGCCCGTGATCGTCGCGATCGACGGTCCCTCCGGCACTGGCAAGTCGAGCACGTCGAAGGCCGTCGCCGCGCAGCTCGGCCTGAGCTACCTGGACACCGGTGCCCAGTACCGGGCGATCACCTGGTGGATGGTGAACAACGGCATCGACCTGGAGGACCCGACCGCGATCGCGGCCGTCGCCGGGAAGCCGGAGATCGTCTCCGGCACCGACCCGTCCGCCCCGACCATCACGGTCGACGGCGTCGACGTGGCCGGCCCGATCCGCACCCAGGAGGTCACCTCCCAGGTCAGCGCGGTCAGCGCGGTGCCCGAGGTGCGGGCCCGGATCACCGAGCTGCAGCGCTCGCTGGCCGCCGCCGCGGAGACCGGCATCGTCGTCGAGGGCCGGGACATCGGCACGACCGTGCTGCCGGACGCCGACCTGAAGATCTTCCTCACCGCCTCCCCGGAGGCGCGCGCCGCCCGCCGCAGCGGTGAGCTGAAGGGCGCGGACATCCACACCACCCGCGAGGCACTGATCAAGCGGGACGCGGCCGACTCCGGCCGCAAGACCTCGCCGCTCGCCAAGGCCGGCGACGCGGTCGAGGTGGACACCACCGAGCTCACCCTCGCGCAGGTCATCGAGTGCGTCGTCACGCTCGTCGAGGAGAAGCGGGCCGGGAAGTGACCCAGCCGTCCGTTCCCTCCGAGAAGGGCGCCGAGGTCGGGCGGCGCATCGGCGTCGGCCTGATGTACGGGCTGTGGAAGCCGCGGGTGCTCGGCGCCTGGAAGGTCCCCGCGACCGGCCCGCTGATCTTCGCCGTCAACCACTCGCACAACATCGACGGCCCCATGGTCATGGGCGTGGCGCCCCGGCCGACGCACTTCCTGATCAAGAAGGAGGCGTTCGTCGGCCCGCTCGACCCGTTCCTGCGGGGCATCGGGCAGCTGAAGGTGGACCGTCGCGGCACCGACCGCGCGGCCATCACCCAGGCGCTCGGCGTACTGGAGAACGGCGGGGTGCTGGGCATCTTCCCGGAGGGCACCCGGGGCGAGGGCGATTTCGCCTCGCTGCGCGCCGGGCTCGCCTACTTCGCGGTGCGCGGCGGGGCGCCGATCGTGCCGGTCGCGGTGCTGGGAAGTTCCGAGCGGCCGGGACGGTTGGTAAAGGGGCTGCCTCCGCTGCGCTCCCGCGTGGATGTCGTCTTCGGCGACCCGTTCGAGGCGGGCGACGGCAGCGGGCGGCGTACCCGCAAGGCGTTGGACGAGGCGACCGAACGCATCCAGAAGCAGCTCACCGCGCACCTGGAGAACGCCAGGCGGCTGACCGGCCGCTAGACCACACTGAGTAGTGGATCAGCCGGCACAAACCGGGCGGTCCACCGATCACCACGAATGAACGACGAGGTACGGACTTCATGAACGACCACATCCAGCCCGACGGCTCGGCCGAGCACGAGTACGAGCACGGGGCGCTCGGCGACGCCGAGTACGCGGAGTTCATGGAGCTCGCCGCGGAGGAGGGCTTCGACCTCGAGGACGTCGAGGGTGCCATCGAGGCGGCGGGCCACGGCCCGCTGCCCGTGCTCGCGGTCGTCGGCCGCCCCAATGTCGGCAAGTCGACCCTGGTGAACCGGATCATCGGCCGCCGCGAGGCGGTCGTCGAGGACAAGCCGGGCGTCACCCGTGACCGCGTCACCTACGAGGCCGAGTGGGCGGGCCGCCGCTTCAAGGTCGTCGACACCGGCGGCTGGGAGCAGGACGTCCTCGGCATCGACGCCTCCGTCGCCGCCCAGGCCGAGTACGCGATCGAGGCGGCCGACGCGGTCGTCTTCGTGGTGGACGCCAAGGTGGGCGCGACCGACACCGACGAGGCGGTCGTACGGCTGCTGCGCAAGGCCGGCAAGCCCGTGGTGCTGTGCGCCAACAAGGTCGACGGGCCGAGCGGCGAGGCCGACGCGGCCTACCTGTGGTCCCTCGGTCTCGGCGAGCCGCACCCCGTCTCGGCCCTGCACGGCCGCGGCACCGGCGACATGCTGGACGCGGTCCTGGAGGCGCTGCCCGAGGCGCCCGAGCAGACCTTCGGCACCGCCGTCGGCGGCCCGCGCCGCGTCGCGCTGATCGGCCGCCCGAACGTCGGCAAGTCCTCGCTGCTCAACAAGGTCGCGGGCGAGGAGCGCGTCGTCGTCAACGAACTCGCGGGCACCACCCGCGACCCGGTCGACGAGATGATCGAACTGGGCGGCAAGACCTGGAAGTTCGTCGACACGGCCGGCATCCGCAAGCGCGTCCACCTTCAGCAGGGCGCCGACTACTACGCCTCCCTGCGCACCGCGGCCGCCGTCGAGAAGGCCGAGGTCGCGGTCATCCTGATCGACGCGGCCGAGAGCATCTCGGTCCAGGACCAGCGCATCGTCACCATGGCGGTCGAGGCGGGCCGCGCGGTGGTCCTCGCCTTCAACAAGTGGGACACCCTCGACGAGGAGCGGCGCTACTACCTCGAGCGGGAGATCGAGACCGAGCTCGGCCAGGTCGCCTGGGCACCGCGGGTGAACGTCTCGGCGCGCACCGGCCGGCACATGGAGAAGCTGGTCCCGGCGATCGAGACGGCGCTGGCCGGCTGGGAGACCCGGGTGCCGACCGGCCGCCTCAACGCCTTCCTCGGCGAGCTGGTCTCGGCCCACCCGCACCCGGTCCGGGGCGGCAAGCAGCCGCGCATCCTCTTCGGCACCCAGGCCGGCACCAAGCCGCCGCGGTTCGTCCTCTTCGCCTCCGGCTTCATCGAGGCGGGCTACCGGCGCTTCATCGAGCGGCGGCTGCGCGAGGAGTTCGGCTTCGAGGGCACGCCGATCCACATCTCGGTACGGGTGCGCGAGAAGCGCGGCGCGAAGAAGAAGTGACCGACGCGGCGAGAGGGCGGCCCCTGATCCGGTCAGGGGCCGCCCTCTCGCCGTCGGTACGTCAGGCTCCCCGGCGCGGGCCCGGTGGCAGCGCCGCCGGGACGTGGTGCATCCCGGTGTCGTGCTGCCGTCCGAGTGTCCCGATCCGCTGCCAGGACGGCTGGTGCTGCCCGGTGCCGTGCCGGGCGCTGTAGGCGCCCGCGCTGTACGCGCTGTACGAGTTCGAGCCGTACGACCCCGTGCCGGTGCCGCGCGGGGCGTTCCCGAAGGCGGTGAACCCGAACTCCTCCTCCCCGCTCCGGTCGCCCGGCAGCGTCCGGAAGGCCCTGACCCATTCCGCGTAGAGCGTGTCGTAGATCGGCGTGGCCGATGACCTGCCGGGCGCCTCCTGCCCCGACCTGGCGGACGGAATGGGGGAGAAGGACGGGCGGCGGGGAGGAACGTCGTATGCGTGCACGTATGTCCAAACGACCCCGGGCCTCAAGGGATGCGGTCGGCAAGTGCCCCGTTGGGGGCGGAGGCGCCACAGCGCGTGGGCGCTCAGGTCCCGGCCAGGGGCAGCGCGGCCGCGACCAGCTGGCCGCCCGCCGCCGCTTTGTCCAGCGCGTCCCGCAGCAGGTCCTCCCGCGGCTGGCGCCCGATGGAACCGACCGGTGCGGCGAACATCAGCACCTGCTGGTGCTTGTTGGCGGCGGCCCGCCAGCCGTCGGTGACCTGAAGCGGCTGGTGCGCCTGCCACCAGGCCACCGGCTGCCCGCCGTTCGTGCCCGGCTGGAGCACCGCGTGCAGCTGACCGACCGCCAGCAGCACCGACCACCCGTGCAGCACCGGCGGCACGGCGGCGAGCTCGGTCACCGGCATGAACCCCTGCTCGATGAGCAGGGGCAGGAAGTCGTCGCCGGCTCCGAGGGTGCCCGGGCGCACGATCGGCGCGGTCGGCTCCACGACGAGCGCCGGGTGCAACTCCCCGGCGATCAGCACGAGTCCGCTGGTCACCCCGAGCACGGCCTGCTCGGGCACGGCCTTCTCCGGCAGGCCCCCGGAGGCGTGCGCCTCGCCGCTGATGGAGCGGACGGCGCCCTGCAACTGCTCCTCGGTCACCTGGACGACCTGCGAGGGCAGGCAGCCGGCGTGGGCGAAGGCGAGGACGGCGGTCTCGTCCCCGACGAAGAGAACGGTGCTGGTGCGCTCCTGCTCGGAGTCGCCCGGGGTGCGGCAGGACGTGCAGTCGTAACTGCCCGGGGCGTTCTCTCCGGCGAGCAGCCGGTCGGCTTCTTCGTCGCCGATCTCGGCGCGTACGGCGTCGCTGACGTCGAGCATGCGCGGCACGGGTGGCTCCCTCGGGATGCGGTGCTGGGTCGACCGGGTGGCTCCCGGCCCATGAGCCCCGCGGTTCCGGGCTCATGAAGAAGACAACGGGCGATCTGTGGCGGGAGTCACGCCCCGCGGGGAACGGAATCGAACCATCCACCGCGCAGGGTCACACCTGGTGCGGAACCGCCCACTCCCTGTCAACTCAACGTGCTGTCAAGGAACTTGATCCGGTGAAGTGGGTCACAGATCGGCGGGGCGGCTGGTCGACAAATCAGGAAATCGGCGAATGAAGTGGGTGACCGAAAATCGTTGCTACCGGAGGTAACGTCGAACTGGCCTGCGGCAACGAGGAGTTGGTTGATACCTCCTGGCCGGGCTCCATACATTCCTCGGCCGTGTGCACCTTGCACCGCTCGGGAACGTTCGCCGGCCGCGCCGCTCAGGCACCAACGCGGCACCGGTCACGGCGGACAGGGCGGAGCGCGCGTACCGCGTCCATGCGCGGAACCGCGCCCCGCTCGGGGGGATTCCGGGTTCGTGGAGAGGGAATTACATGTCCGAATGTGCCGATACCACCCGCAGCACCGCTCGTAAGGACAACGCCCGCAAGGGCCGTAGGACGGCGGTCCTCGCCGGGGCGGCGCTGCTCGCCCCGCTCGGACTGCTGACGGCGACCGGCGACGCCGACGCGGCGGACAACGGAGTGTGGGACCGCATCGCCCAGTGCGAGAGCGGCGGCAACTGGCACATCAACACCGGCAACGGCTACTACGGCGGACTCCAGTTCTCCGCCTCGACCTGGCGCGCGTACGGTGGCACTGCCTACGCGCCGACCGCCGACCAGGCCTCCAGGGAGCAGCAGATCGCCGTCGCCGCCAAGGTCCAGAGCGCCCAGGGCTGGGGCGCCTGGCCGGTCTGCTCGGCCCGCGCCGGAGCATCCGGCGCCGCACCGGCGGCCGCCTCCACCGGCGGCAGCACGGCCGCCACGAAGCCGGCCCCGCCGGCCCGGTCGGCCCCGTCGGCCGCGCCGAAGCCGTCGAAGGCGCCGCAGCGATCGACGGGCCACACCAACCGCGGTTCGTCCCGCGACGCGTCGCACGGGAACTACACCGTCCGCGAGGGCGACACGCTGAGCAGGATCGCCGAGCGGCACGGGACCACCTGGCAGCGGATCTACGCCGTCAACAAGTCCGTCATCGGCGGTGACCCCGACCTGATCGTGCCCGGTCAGCGCCTCGAGGTCTGAGCCGGTCCGCGACAGCCGGCCCGCGAGAGCCGGCCCGCGAGAGCCGGCCCGCGAACGTCCGATCCGAGCCACTGTCCTCATGAGCTCCTGACGAGCCGCTCGTGAGGACAGTGGCCGTCCTCGTCCGCCGGCAGACCCGGATCCATGGTGGAGACCTCGGCACGCCTGCTGCGCCTGCTCTCGCTGCTCCAGGCCCACCGTGACTGGTCCGGCGCCGAACTGGCCGAACGGCTCGGCGTCACCGCGCGCACGGTCCGCCGGGACGTGGACCGGCTGCGCGAACGGGGATACCCCGTGAACGCCAGGCCCGGCACCGGCGGCGGCTACCAGCTGGGGGCGGGGGCCGAACTGCCGCCGCTGCTGCTGGACGACGACGAGGCGGTCGCCGTCGCGGTCGGGCTGCCCACCGCCGCCGGGCAGGGCATCGAGGGCATCGGCGAGGCCTCCGTGCGGGCCCTCGCCAAGCTGGAGCAGGTGCTGCCGGGCCGGCTGCGCCGCCGGGTGGGCGCCCTCGACGCGTTCACCGTGCCGATGCTGCACGGTCCGCGGTCCTCCGCCGTCGACCCGGCCGTCCTGACCGAACTGGCCCACCTGTGCCGGGACGCCGAGCGGCTGCGCTTCGACTACCGCGACCTCCCCCACCCTCGAACCGGCTCGAGCGGGGGCCCCATCGGCACCCCGGGCCGCCGCACCGTCGAACCGCACCGCCTGGTGTGCACCGAGCGCCGCTGGTACCTGGTCGCCTGGGACCTCGACCGGGCCGACTGGCGGACCTTCCGCGTCGACCGCATCACGCCCAGGCCGCCGCACGGCCCGCGCCTCGCCCCGCGCGAACCGCCCGCCGAGGACCTCGCCGCCTACGTCTCCTGCGGGGTGTCCAGGTACGCGTACGCCTCGCACGCCGTCGTCCGCCCGCTGGTACCCCTGGCGGAGGCCGCCGAGCGGATCTCGCCGTCCGCCGGAACGCTCGAGCCCGGGGGGCGGGCTCCTGCATCCTGCGCGCCGGCGCCGCGAACCTGGACGTGATGGTG
Organism: Streptomyces sp. NPDC004542; assembly: GCF_040610035.1. Taxonomy (NCBI): domain Bacteria; kingdom Bacillati; phylum Actinomycetota; class Actinomycetes; order Kitasatosporales; family Streptomycetaceae; genus Streptomyces; species Streptomyces sp. NPDC004542. The sequence goes on along the minus strand of NZ_JBEXLP010000035.1, from coordinate 30,699 downwards.
GTGCACGTGACGATGCTCGGCTTCGACTTCGAGGTGCTGGAACCCGCCGCGCTCACCGAGGCCGTCAGAACGGCCCGCGACCGGCTCTCACGGGCTCTGGGAGAGGTGCCCCCGTACGGGCGCGCCGCGCCGGACCGGTGAATTTCCTTATGCGGTGTCAGCTTGCCCGAACCTGTGCGGAACCTGAATGGAGCGGCGCTTTCCCGCCGGGCTGTGCCGGGCTATTCGGCGCACCGGACCGGCCCACGAGAATTTCGTTCGAATACCCCGGTAAGCCGCGCGGAAACCCTCGTTCGGGTGACGGAGTTCGGCCACATCCGGTGTCGTGACCCTGTGACAGAAGTGTGACGGGGAAGGGACGCGCGGCTAGCGTTGCTCGTATGGCACCGATTCCCACTCCGTCAGCGGAGCCCCAGGACAGTCCGGAAGGGTACGTCGGCCTCGACGCGGCGCGTGCCGAGCGGCTCGCGCGGGAGCGGGGGTGGTCGACGGTGCGTTCGCTGCCGCCGGGCGCGATCATCACGATGGAGTACCGGACGGGACGGCTCAACTTCGAGGTGCGCGACGGCCGGGTGGCGCGCGCCTGGAAGGGCTGAGACCCGGTCGGTCGACGCACCCGGAGGCCCGCCGCCCGTGAGCGGTACGGCGAAGGCCCCGGTCCTGAGGGACAGGAACCGGGGCCTTCGCTCCGCGGGTGGCTGTGCGTACCGGCCCCGCTGTCTCGCCGGGAGTCAGCCGCCCGTGACGGGGCGGGCCGCCGGGGCCGCGCCGCGCGGGACGCGTTCCGGGTGCGGGGGTCGGCGGTTGCCCGCCGGGGTGACCGGGGGGCGTTCCGAACGGGCGGTGTGCGGGGCCGGTGTCCGGTGGACCGGCGTCCGGGGCGAGTGGGCCGAGGAGACCGGCTCACGTGCCGGGGCCGTCTGCTCGGCGGCGGCGGTACGCGGCTTGAGGGCCACCGGGGTGACCGGGATCGGCACGTGCGCCGTGCTGCCGCGGCGGGAGCGCCAGCGGTCGCGCAGGTCGAACAGGGCGGCCTCGGCCCGGGCGATCGTCGGCTCGCACCACGGCAGCGCCAGCAGGATCAGCAGCCCCGCGGCCCAGCCCAGCAGCACGTCGCTCAGCCAGTGGGTACCGAGGTAGACGGTGGCCATCCCGACGCCGAGCGAGGTCACGGCCGAGGTCGCGGACAGCCAGCGGCGGGCCCTCGGGGTGGAGGCCAGATACGCCAGGATGCCCCACGTCACCACCGCGTTGGCGGTGTGGCCGCTGGGGAATATATCGCCGCCCAGACCCATCTCGTTCGAGCCGATGACCGTGGCGTAGTGCGGTCCGAGGCGGCCCATGCCGTACTTGGCGGCGCCGACCGTGATGTTCAGCAGCAGCAGTGAGGCGCCGAGGGTCAGCAGCGGGCGCAGCGTGTGCTGCCGCCAGGAGCGCCAGCCCAGCCAGGCCGCGACCATCACGGCGGTGGGGCCGCGCTGGCCGAGCACCACGTAGTAGTCGACGAACCAGTGGATCCCCGACCACTGCTGGTACGGCCGGAAGAACATGACCTGCCAGTCGAGCCGGACCAGCCAGGAGGTGGTCACCACGGCCCACACGATCGCCAGGTAGAAGGCCAGGGTCGCCGAGAACAGCACGACCCGGTGCCGGCTCATCCGCGGCACATCGATGTGGGCCGGCCGTTCCGGCTCACGGTCCAGCCTGGCGAACACCCGGTCCGGACGGCGGGTGGGCTTTGGTTCGGTACGCACCCAATCGACGTTACAGCGAGTGAGCTCTCCGGCCGGTCGAATCAGCGGCTTTGTGATGACGATGTGATGTGGGAAACCTCTCAGGAGTGCTGTCAATTACGCGGATTCGGCAATCCCCGCCGACCGTCTCCCGTAATTCCTTTGATCATGCCGGGTGTTGCTTATATGGCGCTTACTAATGCGTTCACCGAGTGATGGGGTGGAATTCGCCGGATGCTCATCGGGGGCGTCGGAACGATCACGGGGGACCGGAACCGTTCAGCCAGAACGCCCCGTAGGCCGCGGCGCCCACCGCCAACAGGCCGATGACCGGCGCGGATCGGGACGCACGCGCCCGGGCGAGGGCCGTCGCGAGGGGCAGCAGCAGCGGAAAGGCCGGCAGCAACAGGCGCGGCTTGGAGCCGAAGTAGCTCGAGGCGCACAGGGCGAGCGCGACGACGACACCCGTGTACACCAGCAGCGGAAGCGGTTGGCGCTGTTGTACGCCGATCAGGTACAGCCAGATCACCAGACCGACTCCGATGATCAGCCCGGCCCCGGCGAGGACCGACGGGAACGAGGTGAACTTGTCGGCGACGAAGCGCGCGAAGGCGTATCCGCCGTCGAAGCCGTTCCGCCAGCCGGCCTGTACGTCCAGATAGCCGAGCGGGCCCTTGCCGGTGCGATGACCGACCCACAGGACATAGGCGGCGGCGCCGAGGGGGGCGAGGAGCATGCCGAGGGCGCGGGACCGGGCGGATGCGCCGGTAGTGGGGCGAGGGGAGTGCGTCAGGGCGACCGCGCCCCCCGTCGTGTCAGGGGCGCGTTCCTCATCCCGCGCGCCGTACGCGGCGGCCGCGCTCCGATCCCGCACGAACGAGACCACCCCGGCCGTCCACACCGCGGCGACCACCGCGAGGCCCACCGGCCGGGTCAGCCCGGCCAGCGCCGCCAGGGCGCCCGCGGTCAGCCACCGGCCGGTCAGCGCGGCGTACAGCGACCAGGCCGCCAGAGCGGTGAACAACGACTCGCTGTACGCCATCGACTGCACGATCCCGACCGGCAGCACCGCCCACAGCAGGACCGCGCAGATCCCGGCGCGCCGCCCGTACCCGTGGTCGGCCACCGCGAAGACCCCCCAGGCCGCGGCGAGCGAGGCGAGCAGGCTGACGGCGAATCCGGCGTCGGCGTACGACAGCGGGGCCAGCGCGTGCAGCAGCCGCTCCAGCCAGGGCAGCAGCGGAAAGAACGCCAGATCGGAGTGGACGTCACCGTTCGGCAGCCGCACCTCGTAGCCGTAGCCCAGTCCGGCGACCCGGGCGTACCAGAGCGCGTCCCAGCGGGCGGTGAGCAGTGTGTACGCGCTCTTGCCGCGCGCCGCGCTCCAGGCCACCAGGGCGAGCAGGCCCAGGGCGCGGACGGCGGCGTACCCGAGGAGGGCCGGGGCCGCCCGGCGCAGGGGCGTGGCGCGGGGTGGTGTCACGCGCGTCGCGAGATCGGTCACGGGGCCGATTATCGGCCGGGTGCGGAACCGGACCTCTCACCGGGGCGCGGTCAAGGGATGGAGAAGTGGTGTACGCCACATGGCTCCGTGGTGAGTGTGAGAGGTCCGCCACGTGTATGCGGAGCGAACTCGCGTACGCTGGCCAACCACTCGCGTTCGTATGCGCGGGCCGGAGATCCCACCGCTCCTCCGGCCGATGTCACGGGACACCCCCACCCCGTGAGTCCGCCGAACCCGAGGAAACATCTGGGAGGTACGTACATGTCCGGGACGACCACGGCCGCGTCCGCGCTGCGCCGTCGGACGGCCGGGGCCGGTGCCAACCGCTGGGTCGTCCTCGTCGTCCTGTGCGTCAGCCTGCTCCTGGTCGCCCTCGACGCGACCGTGCTGCACGTGGCGGTGCCCGCCGTCACCGAGGACCTCAGGCCCGGCGCCATCGAACTGCTGTGGATCGTCGACGTCTACCCGCTCGTCTGCGCCTCGCTGCTGATCCTGTTCGGCACGCTCGGCGACCGGGTGGGCCGCCGGCGGATCCTGCTGCTCGGGTACGCGCTGTTCGGCGTCGCCTCCGCGGTCGCGGCCTTCGCTTCGAGCGCGCAGGTGCTGATCCTCGCCCGGGCGCTGCTCGGCGTGGGCGGTGCGATGATCATGCCGGCCACGCTGTCCATCCTCCGTCACGTCTTCCCCGACCGGCGGGAGCGGGCGCTGGCGATCGGCATCTGGAGCGCGGTGGCCGCGGTGGGGGCGGCGGTGGGACCGCTGCTCGGCGGTTTCCTGCTCGAGCACTTCTGGTGGGGTTCGGTGTTCCTGGTGAACATCCCCCTGATGCTGGTCAGCCTGCCGGTCGGGCGGCTGCTGCTGCCCGAGTCGAAGGGCGAGCGGAACGGCCCCTGGGACGTGGCCGGCGCGCTGATGGCGGCGGGCGGGCTGTTCGGGGCGGTGTTCGGGGTGAAGCGGCTCGGGGGCGGCGAGCCGGTGGCCGACGTGTTCACGGTGGCGCCGCTGGTGGTCGGCGCGGTGCTGCTGTACCTCTTCGTACGGCGTCAGCGGCGGCGGCCGTATCCGCTGGTGGACCTCAGGATGTTCGCGCGGCCGGCGTTCAGCACGGCGGTCGGGTGCATCGTGCTGGCGATGCTCGCGCTGGTGGGACTGGAGCTGATCGCGGCGCAGTACCTGCAGCTGGTGCTGGGGCTTTCGCCGCTCGAGACCGGCCTCAGGCTGCTGCCGCTGACCGTCGCGGCGATGGCGGCCGGACTGGCGGGGGCGCGGATGCTGCGGCGGTTCGGGCCGCGGCGGATGGTGTGCTTCGGGTTCTGCCTGACGGCGGCTGCCGTGCTGATGCTGACCGGGATGGGCGGGCGGGAGAACACCGGGCTGCTGCTGTCCGGGTTCGTGCTGCTCGGCTTCGGGCTGGAGACGACGCTGTTCGGGGCGTACGAGTCGATGCTGAGCGAGGCGCCGGCCGAGCAGGCCGGCGGGGCCGCGGCGGTCGGGGAGACCTCCTACCAGCTCGGGGCCGGGATCGGGATCGCGCTGCTCGGCAGTGTGATGAACGCGGCGTACGCGCCCGGGCTGGCGTCCGTTCCGGGGGTGCCGGCGCCCGCGGCGGCCTCGGCGGGGCATTCGCTGGGGGAGGCGTACGAGGTCGCGGCGCAGCTCGGCGGAGATGCCGGGGGCGCGCTGCGCAGGGCGGCGCGGGAGTCGTTCGTGCACGGGCTGCATGTCACGCTGCTGGTCAGTGCGGTGCTTCTGCTGCTCGGAGCGGTGATGGCGGCGCGGTTGCCTCGGGTGATGCAGTGCGAGGCCGTCGAGGTGGAGCTGCCCGCGCCCCGCGAGCCGGAACGGCCCCGCGTCTCGGCCTGACCCGACCGCCGCGCTCGGCTTTCGTGAGGGGTCCCCCACCCACGCACCACCGCGCGGGCCGGCTCGGAGGCGGACGTCTCCCGCGGGGGTGTCCCGCGGTCGGCGGCTACCGGTGTAACGTCGGGGCGGAAGTCACGGCTAGCGGTGCTAGTTTTACCGGAGGGTCCATGTCCGCGTCCCCGAAGTCGCCCCCGTTCGACCCGGCCGACCCGCTCGGCATCGACGATCTCCTGGAACCCGAGGACCTGGCCGTGCGGGAGACCGTGCGCGCCTGGGCCGCGGACCGCGTGCTGCCGCATGTCGCCGAGTGGTACGAGAAGGGCGAACTGCCGGGCATCAGGGAGCTGGCGAGGGAGCTCGGCGGCATCGGGGCGCTCGGGATGTCGCTCACCGGGTACGGCTGTGCCGGGGCGAGCGCGGTGCAGTACGGGCTGGCGTGTCTGGAGCTCGAGGCCGCCGATTCGGGGATCAGGTCCCTGGTCTCCGTGCAGGGGTCGCTGGCCATGTACGCCGTCCACCGCTTCGGCAGCGAGGAGCAGAAGCAGGCCTGGCTGCCCCGGATGGCCGCCGGTGAGGTGATCGGCTGCTTCGGGCTCACCGAGCCCGACCACGGTTCGGACCCCGCCTCCATGCGGACGTACGCCAAGCGCGACGGCGGGGACTGGGTGCTGAACGGCCGGAAGATGTGGATCACCAACGGCTCCGTCGCCTCGGTGGCCGTGGTCTGGGCGCGGACCGACGAGGGGATCCGCGGATTCGTCGTGCCCACCGACGCCCCCGGCTTCTCGGCCCCCGAGATCAAGCACAAGTGGTCCCTGCGGGCCAGCGTCACGAGTGAGCTCGTCCTCGACGACGTGCGGCTGCCCGCCGACGCCGTCCTGCCGGACGTGGTCGGGTTGAAGGGCCCGCTCAGCTGTCTCTCCCACGCCCGCTACGGCATCGTCTGGGGGGCCATGGGCGCGGCGCGGTCCTGTTTCGAGGCCGCCGTCGACTACGCGAGGTCACGGGAGCAGTTCGGACGGCCCATCGGGGGCTTCCAGCTCACCCAGGCCAAACTCGCCGACATGGCGGTCGAACTGCACAAGGGGATTCTGCTCGCCCACCACCTGGGGCGGCGCATGGACGCCGGCCGCCTGCGTGCGGAGCAGGTCAGCTTCGGCAAACTCAACAACGTCCGGGAGGCCATCGACATCTGCCGGACGGCACGGACGATCCTCGGTGCCAACGGGATCTCCCTCGAATACCCCGTGATGCGGCACGCGACCAACCTCGAGTCGGTGCTCACCTACGAGGGCACCGTCGAGATGCACCAGCTCGTGCTGGGCAAGGCGCTCACCGGGCTCGACGCCTTCCGCTGACCCGGGGAGCGGGGCAGGGCCGGTGAGCGGCCCTGCCTCAGCTCTGGTTGAAGAAGCCGTCCGAGTGACGGGACCTGGCCTCGCCGCTGACGATCTCGGTGTCCGCGGGCGTCAGCAGGAACACCCGGTTGGAGACGCGGTCGATGGAGCCGCGCAGGCCGAAGATGAGCCCGGCCGCGAAGTCGACCACGCGCTTGGCGTCGGCCGGCTCCATGGCCGTGAGGTTCATGATGACCGGTACTCCCTCCCGGAACAGTTCGCCGATGGCGCGCGCGTCCCGGAAGCTGTCCGGGGTCACGGTGCCGATCCGGCGGTTCTTGTCCTCGGCGACGTCCGTCGCCACCTTCACCCGCGGGTCGGTCACCCAGGCATCCCCGGGCTCGCTCCCCTCGGAGTAGTCGTCGTCGTAGTAACGCTCGTCATCGTTGTCGTCGACGAGGCCGAGCCACGCACTCGCCTTGCGTACCGATCCCATGGACGCCTCCTCTCACAGCGGTCTTCTTGCTTCCGCGTCCCTATGGTCATCCATGATGCGGACGGCGCGCCAAGTGGATAGACGCCGCGCGGGGGGTTTGTGACGGTACTGGTGCACAGCGAATCCGTCGAGAGCCCGTGTGCCCCAAGGGTCGTGCTCTACACGGCTGCTGACTGTGAGTGAAATATGATCTTCATCGGCGTTTGGGTGACGCCTGCTGCGTACGGGTGAGCGCGGGGGCTGCTCCGAACCGATGGTCGGTCGATACGATGCCGCAGCTCAACGTCGGCTCATCGTCGCATCGCACCACGGGGGAGCGTCGTGTTCGGAATCGTCAGGCCCTGCAGTCACCGGCTCGGTGAAAGCCTCAAGACGGAGTGGATGGCCCATCTGTGCGGGCTGTGCCTCGCGCTGCGCGGGGACCACGGACAGTTCGCGCGTATAGTCACTAATTACGACGGTCTGCTCATATCGGTGTTGACGGAGGCTCAGGCACGGCAGCAGGGCGGTCTGCGGCGTACCGCCGGGCCGTGCCCGTTGCGCGGGATGCGCACCGCCTCCGTGGCCCGGGGCGAGGGTGCCCGGCTCGCGGCGGCCGTCTCGCTGGTGCTGGCCTCGGCCAAGGTGCGCGACCATGTCACCGACGGCGACGGACTGCTGGCCCGGCGGCCGGTCGCGCTCGCCGCGCGCCGGGTCGCCGCCACCTGGGGGCGCGCGGGTGCCCGTACCGGAGCGGACATCGGGTTCGACACCGCCGTACTCGTCGACGCCGTCGACCGGCAGCTCGGCATCGAGTCCCTCGCCGGCCCGGGAACGCCCGTCCTGACGGTCACCGAGCCGACCGAGACGGCGACCGCGGCCGCCTTCGCGCACACCGCCGTGCTCGCCGGGCGGCCGGGCAACGCCGAACCGCTCGCGGAGGCCGGGCGGCTCTTCGGACGGCTGGCCCACCTCCTGGACGCCGTCGAGGACCGCGCCGCCGACGCCGCGTCCGGCGCCTGGAACCCGCTCACCGCGACCGGCACCTCGCTCACCGAGGCCCGCCGGCTCGCCGACGACGCGCTGCACGGCATCCGGCTCGCCCTGCGCGAGGCCGAGTTCACCGACGGGAAGCTGGCGCACCTGCTGCTGGTGCACGAACTGCGCCGCTCGGTGGACCGGGCGTTCGGCACCCGCTCCTGCGGGCACGCACCCGAGGCCTCCTTCGGACCGCCCCCGGGCCACCAGGCGCCCCCGGCGCCGGGCAACCCCTACGGCAACCCCTTCGGCGGTGAGCCGCCACGTCCGGAGAAGCGGGGATTCTGGGCAGGCTGTGCCGTCGCCCTCGGGCTGTGCTGCACCTGCAAGGTGTGCTGTGCCGACGAGTACGAGGGCCCCTGGTCGCGCAAGAAGCGCGAGGGCTGTTGCGGCGACTGCGACTGCTGCGACTGCTGCGACGCCTGCCAGTGCTGCGAGGCCTGCGAGTGCTGCTCGTGCTGCGACTGCGGTCTGTGACGCTCCATTCCGCTACGAGTGCGACATGTGGAATACGAGGGGGAACCGGAAGGCATGCGGGGGCGCGAGGGGAGGGGTGCGCGTGTGAAGGCGAGGAGGGAGAGGTGACATGCGCAAGGCGCCCGGCCGGATCAGCGGATCAGGGCGCGCGGTGGGGTCGGCTCAACAGGAACAGGACCACACACGACCGAAGTCGATGTGGGAGCGGGTGACCAGCCACTGCTGCGGATGCATGGGCCAAGTGGAACAGGCATCCGCATTCCCGTCAACCGGCTCGAGACGTACCGCTCACATCATGGACAGCCTTGACAGTGAGGGGAAACGGCCCCGTACAGTCGGCGGACGGCCCTGCTGAGGGGTTCGGCCGTAGCGCGCCGTGCGGCGCGCCCGTGTGAAGGCATCCACCCGTGTTCCCCCTGCGTCACGGAGCCTTCGCATGTCCCACGACACCCCTCTGTCCTACGACACCCTTCCCCATGTCCCCGCCGCGCCCGGCGTGCCGGAGCGGGCCGACACCACCCCGCACCGTCCGCACCGCCGACGGCCGGCCGTTCTCGGCGCGGCCGATCCCCAAGCGGCCCCCGCGAGCGCCTCCAGGCCGGCGCTGGTGATCGTCGGGGCCGGGCCGCGGGCGACCGGTCTGCTGGAGCGCATCGCCGCCAACGCGCCCGAGCTGTACTCCGGTGCCGGCCTCGACATCCACCTCGTCGACCCGCACCCGCCGGGCGCCGGACGCGTCTGGCGGGCGGCGCAGTCCCCGCTGCTGTGGATGAACTCGCACGCCGAGGACGTCACCATGTTCACCGACGAGACGGTGGAGATGGCCGGGCCGGTGCGCGAGGGCCCCACCCTGCACGAGTGGGCGGGTCTGGACGGACGCGTCTTCGCGGACCGCCGGATCCAGGGCGACTACCTGCGCTGGGTGTACGACCGGGCGGTGGCCGGCCTGCCGCCGGGTGTCACCGTCCACCACCACCCCCGGCGCGCCCTGCGCGTCGGCGGCCCACCGGGGGGCCGCCAGCAGGTGTGGCTGGAGAGCCGCCCGCGTCCGCTCCTCGCCGACCTCGTCGTCCTCGCCGTCGGCCACCTCGACGCCGAACTCGACGCGGAGCAGGCCCGTCTGGCGGCGTACGCGCGTGAGCACGGCCTGGTGCACCTCCCGCCGGACTACACCGCCGACAGCGACCTCACGGCGCTGAAGCCCGGCGAGCCCGTGCTCGTCCGGGGCTTCGGACTCGCCTTCGTCGACCTGATGGTGCTGCTGACGGAGGGCCGCGGCGGCCGGTACGAGGGGGACGTGTACCTGCCCTCGGGCCGCGAACCGGTCCTGTACGTCGGCTCGCGGCGCGGAGTCCCGTACCACTCGAAGATCGGCTACGACTGGACCGGCGAACGCCCCCCGCTGCCCCGCTTCTTCGGTCCCGCCGAGGTCGGGGAACTGCTCGCCCGGCCGGAGGGCTTCGACTTCCGCCGGGACGTGTGGCCGCTGGTCGAGAAGGAGCTCGGCTTCGCCCACTACCACCGGCTGTTCACTGCCCACCCCGAGCGGACGGCCCTCGCCTGGCGGGACTTCGAGGAGAAGTACGCCGCGGGGGACGCCGCCGACCGCGAGACCCTCGTCGCCTCCGCCGTACCGGATCCCGGCGACCGGCTGGACCTCGCCGCGCTCGACCACCCGCTGGACGGGGTGCGGTACGGCTCGCACGAGGAGTTCCAGGAGGGGCTGCGGGAGTACATCGAGGGCGACCTTGGCCGTCGGCACGACGCCCGGTACAGCGCCGACCTGGCGGTCTTCCTCGGGCTGCTCTCCGTCTACGGTCAGCTGATCCGGCTCGGCTCCGTCGGCCCCTGGTGGCACGGCTTCTTCAGCTACCTCGCCTCCGGGCCGCCCGGGCCCCGGCTGCGGCAGATGCTCGCCCTGTCCCGGGCGGGACTGCTCCGGTTCGTCGGCGCCGGCATGACCGTCGCCGCCGAGGACGGTGTGTTCCGGGCGTCGAGCCCCACCGTGCCCGGCTTCTCGGCCGAGGCACGGGCGCTGGTCGAGGCACGGCTGCCCGAGCCCACCGTCGGCCGGGCCCGCGACACCCTGCTGCGCGAACTGCACGCCGACGGGGCCGCCGAGACCCCCGACGGGCTGCTCCGGGTGGACCCCGGCGACGGGCGGATCCTCGACCGGGACGGCCGGCCGCACCCCCGGCGCTTCGCCCTCGGCCCGTACACCGACGGCCGTGCCCCGGGCGCCTTCACCCGGCCGCGCACCGGCGGTCCCGCCTTCCGGCAGAACGACGCCACCGCCCGGGCCGTGCTGGCCTTCCTGCGGGACCTGACGCGGCCCTCCGACGCGGGGGGCCAGGAGTTCCGAGTCCCCGGAGAACGGGCTGCGCCTCATGAGCCCACCGGCCGCGTGTCCGCCTCGAGCGGTAGGGAACGGCCGAACCCACAGGGATTCTTCGATCAGCACATGGAAGGTTCGAGTACATGACGACGGACGCATCCGACGAGTGGAAGCGGTGGCACGAGGACCGCGTGGACGCGGTGTCCGCCCCCTACGGGCCGCTCGCGCTCATCGGCACGCACTGGATCCAGGACCATCCGGAAGGGCGACTTCCGGACATCCCCGGTACCTGGAGCGTGGACGGCGACGCGGTACTGCTCACCGCCACCGGAGCCGACGGCCTCACCGTGGACGGCCGGCCCTTCTCCGGTGTGACACGCCTGGCCGCCGACAGCGGGCCGGAGCAGTCCTCCCGGGTCGCGTTCGGCAACCGGCGGCTGGTCGTGCTGATACGTGAAGGTGTCTGGGGGATCCGGCACTACGACCCTGACGCCGAGGCCCGCCGGAACTTCCGGGGTGTCGAGGCCACGCCGTACGACCCGCGCTGGTCGGTGCCCGGACGCTTCACGGCGTACGACGGGACGCGCACCGTCCGGGTCCAGGCCGCCGACGGCGTCGAGCGCGGACTCGGCCTCGCCGGTGAGCTCGTCTTCACCCTGGCGGGGCGGGAGCTGACGCTCCAGGTGGCCCGGCAGGCGAGCGGTGGGCTGTGGGCGGTGTTCGCCGACGCCACCAGCGGCGACACCGGTCACCGGTTCCGGTTCCTGTACCCCGCCGCCCCTGACGCCGCCGGCCGCACCACCGTCGACTTCAACCGGGCCGTGCTGCCGCCGTGCGCCTTCGCCGACCACTTCCTGTGCCCGTTCCCGCCGCCGGGGAACACGCTGGACGCCGCCGTCGAGGCGGGGGAGCGGCGACTGCTCCGGGCCCCGCGGCCGCAGCGGAACTGACGGTGCGTCATATGCGCTGATCGCACCGGGAACGCACACCGACGGCACGGATCGCCCGCGATCGCACGGCCGAAAGGCGCCCTTGCGCCTACCGGCCGTTCGGCCGAATACTCCCCCACAGCGCTTGTCAGGGACACGGCATGCCTCATCCGGGCGTCGACACCCCCTGGCTGCGCCTCACGGGCCCCGACCCCACGCGGGCCCCCGACTTCCCCCTGGGAGGGAACGAAAAGTGAGGATCAAGCGCAACACCCCACGCGGGCCCATCGCGAGACGGACCCGGCTGATCGCCGTGGCCACCGGATTCGTGGCCGCAGCCGCGTTCGCCGTCCCCACCGCGAGCGCGAGCGATGTCCAGACCTTCAGCACCGCCCAACTCGGCACGGCGAGCGGAGCCGTGCTCAAGGCGGACGTCCCCGGCACGGCCTGGGCCGTCGACAGCAAGACCAACCGGGTCGTCGTCACCGTCGACAGCACCGTCTCCAAGGCCGAGATCGCCAAGATCAAGCGGCAGGCCGGCGCCGGTGCCGGCGCCCTGACCATCAAGCACACCCCCGGCACGTTCAACAAGCTGATCACCGGCGGCGACGCCATCTACGGCGGCTCCTACCGCTGCTCGCTCGGCTTCAACGTGCACAGCGGGAGCACCTACTACTTCCTGACCGCGGGTCACTGCGGTGAGGTCGCCTCGACCTGGTACAGCAACTCCGGTCGCACCACGGTGCTGGGCACGAACGTCAGCTACAGCTTCCCGGGCAACGACTACGCGCTGGTCCGCTACACCAACTCCTCGATCGCGCACCCGAGCGCGGTCGGCAGCCAGACCATCTCCAGCGCGGCCACGCCGTCCGTGGGTACGACGGTGTACCGTCGCGGCTCCACCACCGGCACCCACAGCGGCCGGGTCACCGCCCTGAACGCCACCGTCAACTACGGCAGCGGTGACATCGTCTCCGGCCTGATCCAGACCACGGTCTGCGCCGAGGGCGGCGACAGCGGCGGCCCGCTGTACGCGGGTTCCGTGGCCTACGGTCTGACCTCCGGCGGCAGCGGCGACTGCACCTCCGGCGGCACCACCTTCTTCCAGCCGGTCACCGAGGCGCTGAGCGCGTACGGCGTGAGCGTCGGCTGACGGTCCTCCGGTTCCGCTCCCTGAGAGCCCCCGTACGCGAACCCGCGTGCGGGGGCTCTCTCGCGCTGCGAGAGCGAAAACGAGCCCCGGCTCGATGTCACGGTCCGCTGCGAGTCGCCCGCGGGTGGGGCTCGCGGTGCGGATTCCTCGGGACGGCGGTGAACGGCCCGGCGGCAGGGGGAGCGCGGCGCCAGGTGCGGCCGAGGTCACCGGCGGCGTGAAGGCCACCGGCGGCATGAAGGCCACCCGCGGCATGAAGGCCACCGGCGGCGGCTCGGCCACCCGGGTGCGCTCCGGCACGCCGGCCCGACCGCCACGGTGAACCACGCGGAGGGCGGCGTCGGCGGCCCCGTCCGGACCGGCGTGTGCGCCGGACCCGGTGGCAGCGGCGGCTCGCTCTTCCCGGGCGGCGAGGCGATCGGCCGGGCCTCCGGCGGCAGCGGCGACCGCACCGCCGACGGCGAGATCTTCTGCGCGCGAGGGGGTGGATGTCCGTGTTTGCGCAGGTGAGAAGCGCCGGAAGGAGTGTCGCACACTCGTTCGAGGATGGGGGTATGGTGGAGGTGTAGGTAGGGAACTGATGTTCGAGAGCCGGTCGGGGCTCGCGAGGAACGGGAGGTGCGTGTGCCGGGTTTCGCGCATCTGCACACCGTCTCCGGGTTCTCCCTGCGCTACGGCGCCTCGCACCCCGAGCGGCTGGCCGAGCGCGCCTCCGAGCGGGGCATGGACGCCCTCGCCCTCACCGACCGAGACACCCTCGCCGGCGCGGTCCGCTTCGCCAAGGCCTGCGCCGAGCAGGGCGTCCGCCCGCTGTTCGGCGTCGAGCTGGCGGTGGGGGAGCCGGCCGGGCGGGCGCGTCCGGGCGGCTCCCCGGGCCAGGGCGGGGCCGCCTCGACGGAGCGGCGCCGTACCCCCGTCCGCGGCGGTGCCTTCATCGACGAGTCGACACCCCGCGTGACCTTCCTCGCCCGGGACGGGGCCCGCGGCTGGGCCGGTCTGTGCCGGCTGGTCACCGCCGCCCACACCGCGGCGGGCACCCCGCTGCTGCCCTGGCCCGACAACCACGCCGACGGCCTGACCGTCCTGCTCGGCCCCGCCTCCGACGTCGGCCGCGCCCTCGCCGCGGGCCGTCCCGACCGGGCCGCGAAGCTCCTCGTGCCCTGGCGCGAGGTCTACGGCGACGCCCTGCGGCTGGAGGCCGTCTGGCACGGCCGCCAGGGCACCGGTCCCGGCTCCCTGCGGCTGGCCGCCCGCACCGTGGGCTTCGCCGCCGAGCAGCGGATCCGGCCGGTGCTCAGCAACGCCGTCCGGTACGCCGACCCCGGCCTGGGCCCGGTCGCCGACGTCCTGGACGCCGCCCGCCGCCTGGTCCCGGTCGACCCCGCCAAGGAGCTGGACTCCGGCGAGGCCTGGCTGAAGGACGCGGAGGCGATGCTGGGCGTGGCCGAGCGGGTCGTGGAGGCCGCGGGCTACCGGCGCGAGGCCGCCCACCGCCTGCTGGAGCAGACCCGGACGACGGCCGCGGAGTGTCTGGTCGACCCCGAGGAGGACCTCGGCATCGGCACCGTCCACTTCCCCGAGCCGCACCTGGCCGGCGCCGGCCGCCGCACCGCCCAGCGGGCGCTGGCCTCGCGGGCGGCGGCGGGGATGGTGCGGCTCGGCTACGGCACCCGGCGCGCCTACTGGGAGCGGATGCACCGGGAGCTGGACATCATCGCCCACCACGGCTTCGCCTCGTACTTCCTGACCGTCGCCCAAGTGGTGGACGACGTACGGGGGATGGGCATCCGGGTGGCCGCGCGCGGCTCCGGCGCCGGCTCGCTCGTCAACCACCTGCTCGGCATCGCGCACGCCGACCCGGTCGAGCACGGGCTGCTGATGGAACGCTTCCTGTCGAAGGAGCGGATCGTGCTGCCCGACATCGACATCGACGTGGAGTCCGCGCGCCGGCTGGAGGTCTACCGGGCGATCATCGACCGGTTCGGCGGCGAGCGGGTCGCGACGGTCGCGATGCCGGAGACGTACCGGGTCCGCCACGCGATCCGGGACGTGGGCGCGGCCCTGTCCATGGACCCGGCCGAGATCGACCGCGTCGCCAAGTCCTTCCCGCACATCCGGGCCCGCGATGCCCGCGCGGCGCTGGAGGAACTGCCCGAACTCAAGGAACTGGCCGGGGAGCGGGAGAGGTACGGCAGGCTCTGGGAGCTGGTCGAGGCCCTGGACGCCCTCCCGCGCGGGGTCGCCATGCACCCCTGCGGAGTGCTCCTCTCCGACGCCTCCCTCCTGGCCCGTACGCCGGTCGTGCCCACCAGCGGCGAGGGCTTCCCCATGTCGCAGTTCGACAAGGACGACGTGGAAGACCTCGGCCTGCTCAAACTGGACGTGCTGGGCGTGCGGATGCAGTCGGCGATGGTGCACGCGGTCGCGGAGGTGAAGCGGGCGACGGGCGCCGAGGTGGACCTGGACGGCCTGCCGCCCGGCGACCCGGCGACGTACCGGCTGATCCGCTCCGCCGAGACGCTGGGCTGCTTCCAGATCGAGTCACCGGGCCAGCGGGACCTGGTGGGGCGCCTCCAGCCGGCCACGTTCCACGATCTCGTCGTCGACATCTCCCTCTTCCGGCCCGGTCCGGTCGCCGCCGACATGGTGCGGCCGTTCATCGAGGCCCGGCACGGGCGGGCGCCGGTGCGCTGTCCGCACCGCGACCTGGAGCGGCCGCTGAGGGAGACGTACGGGGTCGTCGTCTTCCACGAGCAGGTCATCGACATCGTCGACATCATGACCGGCTGCGGGCGCGGCGAGGCGGACCGGGTGCGGCGCGGGCTGTCGGATCCGGAGTCGCAGGGCCGGATCAGGTTCTGGTTCGCGCAGCAGGCGGCGGCGCACGGCTATGACGCAGAAACGATTCAGCGAACCTGGGAGATCATCGAAGCCTTCGGCTCCTACGGCTTCTGCAAGGCGCACGCGGTCGCCTTCGCCGTACCGACGTACCAGTCGGCCTGGCTGAAGGCGCATCACCCGGCCGCCTTCTACGCCGGGCTGCTCACGCACGACCCGGGGATGTACCCCAAGCGGCTGCTGCTGGCGGACGCGCGGCGGCGCGGGGTGCCGGTCCTGCCGCTGGACGTGAACGTGTCCGGGGTCGCCCATCGGATCGAACTGGTGTCTGAACCGGGGGTGTGGGGGCTCCGGTTGGCCCTCTCCGACGTGCACGGCATCACCGAGGCCGAGGCGAGGCGGATCGCCGACGGGCAGCCGTACGCCTCGCTGCTGGACTTCTGGGAACGGGCCCGCCCGAGCCGGCCGCTGGCCCAGCGGCTGGCCCAGGTCGGCGCGCTGGACGCCTTTGGCGCCAACCGCCGCGACCTGCAACTGCACCTGTCCGAGCTGCACCGGGGCGCCCGGGGCGCGGGCGGCGGTCAGCTCCCCCTGGCCGGCGGGCACAAGACCGCCTCCGCCGGACTGCCCGACCTCACCCCGGAGGAGCGGCTCAGCGCCGAGCTGGGCGTGCTGTCCATGGACGCCTCGCGCAACCTGATGGACGACCACCGGGAGTTCCTCCAGGAGCTGGGCGTGGTCTCCGCCCGCCGGCTGCGCGAGGCGCGGCACGGTGAGACGGTGCTGGTCGCGGGCGCCAAGGTGGCCACCCAGACCCCGCCGATCCGGTCCGGCAAGCGGGTCGTCTTCACCACGCTGGACGACGGAACGGGTCTGGTCGACCTGGCCTTCTTCGACGACTCCCACGACGCCTGCGCGCACACCGTCTTCCACTCCTGGCTGCTGCTGGTGCGCGGAGTGGTGCAGCGGCGCGGCCCGCGCAGCCTCAGCGTGGTGGGCTCCGCGGCCTGGAACCTCGCGGAACTCGTCGAGCTGCGCGCCGGGGGCGGCCTCGACGAGGTGGCGGCACGGCTGGCGGAGCCCGTGCCCGAACGGCGGGGGGAACCGGCCGGGGGCCGGACGATCCGCATGCCCACGGGGTACGAGATGCATCCCTGGGCCGATCTGCGTCCCGCGGGCGAGGGCCCGGCGGGTGGGAAGAAGCTGTGGCACCGGAGTCCGGGGAGTGCGGGATGACGATCCTCTGCGTACGTTTCCAGCTGCCGCCGATGCACGAGGCGGCGCTGCCGGAGCTGATCGGGCTCCTCGAGGAGTTCACCCCGGTCGTCGAGGCCCTGCCGCCGGACGGGGCCCTGGCCGATCTGCGGGGCGCGGAGCGCTACTTCGGGCGCGACGCCGTCGCACTGGCGGCGGTGATCCGGGTCCGGGCCCTCGCGCTGTACGGCGTCGACTGCGTGACCGGGGCCGGGCCGGGCCCGCTGCTGGCCCGTATGGCCCTGCGCGACGCACGGCCCGGGACGACCTGCGCGGTCCCCGCGGACCGGGACGCCGTCAGGGAGTTCCTGGCCGGCCGTCCCGTGGCCGCGCTCCCCGGCGTCGGCACCGCCATGGCCCGCACGCTGTGCGAGTACGGCCTCGACACCCTGGGCCGGGTCGCCGCCGCACCCCTGTCCACGCTCCAGCGCCTGGCCGGCGCGAAGGCGGGCCGCGACCTGCACGAGAAGGCGAACGGGATCGACCGCGGCCGGGTGGTCCCGAACGCGGTCGCCCGGTCACTGGCCGCCGAACGCCCCTTCCGGCTGGACGAGCTGGACCCCGGCCGCCACCGCGCGGCGCTGCTGTCCGCCGCCGGGGAACTGGGCGCCCGGCTGCGCGCCCTGGAGAAGGTCTGCCGCACCCTGACCCTCACCGTGCGCTACGCCGACCGGACCGCCACGACCCGCAGCCGCACCTTCGGAGAGCCGACCGCGCACTCGGCGGCGCTGACCAGGGCGGCGTACGGCATGTACGAGGCGCTCGGCCTCCAGCGGGCCCGGGTCCGCGCCCTCACCCTGCGCGCCGAGGGGCTCACCCCCGCCGATCGGGCCTCCCGCCAGCTCACCTTCGACCCCGTGGACGAGAAGGTCCGCCGTATCGAGGAGGTCGCGGACCGCGCGCGAGCCAGGTTCGGGCCCCGGGCGGTGATGCCGGCGGCGCTGGCGGTCAGTTGGCCCACGGCGGCGTGACGCGCGTGCCGTCGGCCAGCTCCGCCTCCAGGCCGACGGAGGTGGTGACCCAGGAGATCGCGGTGTGACCGGCGGGGTTCTCGACGGCGAGGGTGGTGCCGGGGTTGACGATCACCGTGTCACCGGCCGTGATCCGCTCCGTGCGGCCGTCGAGCGTGATGACCAGCTCGCCGATGAGCAGGTGGAAGATCTCCTCTCGGTTGACGGTGTGGGCGGGGGCCTTCGTCCCCGCCGGGATCTCCCCGCGCCAGGCGCACAGCTCCTTGCTGCCGGTGAGCGGGGTGGCGTACGAGACGAACCTCGCGCCGTGGATCTCGTGGGTCGTGGCCTCGGACGAGCGGACGACGGGCATGGCTGGCCTCCGGGTCGGAATTGGTCAAGCTACTTGACTACTTTCTCCATGGTCAAGCTGCTTGACCATGTGGTCAAGGGTGTTTGAATTCCTCCGTGCACGACTCCGAAGCCATCGCCCTGTCCGCGGCCCTGCTCGCCGCCGCCGCCGACCTCACGCGACGCATTCACGACGGCGTCCTGGCCCGGGGTTTCGAGGGGGTGCGGCCCGCGCACGGCTTCGCCTTCGCCCGGCTCGCCCCGGACGGGGCGACGGTCACCGAACTCGCCGCCCACCTGGGGGTCACCAAGCAGGCCGCCAGCCAGCTCGTCGAGGAGATCGTGCGCAAGGGGTACGCCGAGCGGCGGCCGCATCCCCGGGACGCCCGGGCGCGGCTGATCGTGCTGACCGAGCGGGGCTGGGCCTGTACCCGGGCGGCGGAGGAGGCGGCCGCGGAGGTCGTGGGGGAGTGGGCCGGACTGCTGGGTGAGGGTGAATTCCGCGCGTTGCGCGACCGTTTGGGGCGGATCGCTCCCTACGGTCCGATCAGGCCTGCCTGGTGACGGCCCCTTGAGGGCGGGTGGGTCGCCGACTGTCACTGGAAGTTTTTACTGACGCGTAACTTCCCACATCTGCTACTGATCCGTAACTTGACGAATGAACAGCATCCCGTGATCCGGATCACAGGGCGTAAGGCCGTCGAACCCCCCCGAGCCGCAAGGAGATCACCCGATGCTGCCCTGGAAGCGCCTGCTCAGACCCCTGGCCGCCCTGCTCCTGACCGCCGCCGGCGCCACCGTCCCCGCCGCCACCGCCCAGGCCGCCACGACGACCGCCGCCGCGGCGACTTCGACGAGCGGCTGGAACGACTACTCCTGCAAGCCGTCCGCCGCCCACCCCCGCCCCGTCGTCCTGGTCCACGGCACGCTGGGGAACTCCGTCGACAACTGGCTGTCCCTCGCGCCGTACCTGACGCACCGCGGGTACTGCGTCTACTCACTCGACTACGGGCAACTGACCGGCGTCCCCGTCTTCCACGGGCTCGGCCCCATCGACAAGTCGGCGGAACAACTCTCCGCCTTCGTCGACAAGGTGCTCGCCGCGACCGGCGCGGCCAAGGCCGACCTGGTCGGCCACTCGCAGGGGGGCATGATGCCCCGCTACTACCTCAAGTTCCTCGGCGGAGCCGCCAAGGTGAACGCCCTGGTCGGTATCGCCCCCGACAACCACGGCGCCACGCTGAGCGGCCTCACCAACCTGCTGCCGTACTTCCCCGGCGCCGAGGACCTGATCAAGGACACCACCCCCGGCCTCGCGGACCAGATCCCCGGCTCCGACTTCCTGACCAAGCTCAACGCGGGCGGCGACACCGTCCCCGGAGTGCGGTACACGGTCCTCGCCACCCAGTACGACGAGGTGGCCACCCCCTGGCGCAGCCAGTACCTGAGCGGCTCGGGCGTCACCAACGTCCTGCTGCAGGACCTGTGCCCGCTCGACCTCTCCGAACACGTGGCGATCGCGCTCTTCGACCGCATCGCCTTCCACGAGGTCGCCAACGCCCTCGACCCGGCCCACGCCACCGCCACGACCTGCGCGTCGGCGTTCAGCTGACGGCCGCGCCGGGGCCTGTCCGGCCTGAGCCGCCGGACAGGCCCCAGGAGCCGCGCTCCGAAACCAGCCCGGGAAAACCGTGGGATCGCCCGCGGAGGGCGGGTGAGGGGGATCCTTGTGCTCGCGTTGAGGCAGCGCTGAGGCTGCGCTCAGGCAGGGACGGTGGCCTCGTCCGGTCAGCCGTCCGGCCACCACGTGCGGGCGATGTCCTTGCGCACCTCGGGGCGGCCTGCGGGACGCTCCTCGGCCTCGTCGCGGACGCGGCGGGTGTCAGGCCTCTTCAGGGGCTTGTGCACGACTGCGCGGCGCATGGCTGCCTCCTTCAGTGCCTACCGGGTTCCGTGGTGTCACGGAGGTAGACCCTTTCGGTGAGAGTTCCTCATCGGCCGGGATCTGTCAGTGGCGGCTGTCACGATTCGGATGTCAGTGGCGGGTGTCACGCTTGGGGCATGGCAAACACGAGTGACGAACCGACCGCGGTGCGTGTCGACTGGGACGCCGAGGCGGCCGGCTTCGACGAGGAACCCGACCACGGCCTGCGCGACCCGCGGGTCCGTGCGGCCTGGGCGGCCCGGCTCGGAACCTGGCTCCCGAACCGCCCCGCCGACGTCCTGGACCTCGGCTGCGGCACCGGCAGCCTGTCGCTGCTCGCCGCCGAGCGGGGGCACCGCGTCACCGGCGTCGACCTGTCCCCGCCGATGGTGGAGCTGGCCCGCACCAAGCTGGCCGGCCGTGACGCGGTGTTCCTGCTCGGTGATGCGGCGGCACCCCCGGTCGGGGAGCAGCGCTTCGACGTGGTGCTGGTGCGGCACGTGCTGTGGACGCTGCCCGACCCGGCCCGCGTGCTGCGGCACTGGCGCGGGCTGCTCCGGCCAGGGGGACGTCTCGTGCTGGTGGAGGGCGTGTGGGGGACGACCTCCCCGGTCGGGATATCCGCGGACCGGCTCGTCGGCCTTCTGGAGCCGGTCGTCCGGCAGGTGCGCGTGGAGCGGCTGTCCGACGACCCGGCGCTGTGGGGCAGGACCGTCCACGACGAGCGGTACGCGGTGGTGGCGACGGTGTGAGCCCCTGGCCGGCCTCAGGCCAGCAGGGCGCCGAAGCCGTCCCCGCGGGCCAGCGCCTCCAGTTCGTCGAGCGCGGCCAGGGCCGCCGCGGCCGCCCGCGGATCCCGCTCCGCCAGGCCGCTCCCGGCGAACTCCTCCTCGTCCAGCCGCCGTACGTCGCCGCCGTCGGCGGAACGCCACAGGTCCAGATCGAGGTCCTCGACGACCAGCTCCGTGCCGGAGACGGCCGCGGGGCGGGTGATGTCGCAGTACCAGCCCTTCACACCACCGTCCGCGGCACGGACCTCCTTCACCGCGTACCAGCGGTTGCGCCAGTAGTACTCGGTGAAGACGTCACCGGGCTCGAAGCGCACGAAGCCGAAGTCGCGGACTCCGGCGCCCGCCCAGGGGGCCCGTACGGTGACACGGTCGCCGTCGTCCCCCGTCAGCTCGCCCCGGTAACGGATCTTCGTCCGGCCGCCCTTGACGAGGACGACCTCCACCAGGGCCGTCCCGTCAGCCGAGTTCGCGGACATACCGCACCTCCGTCGCGCAGACCTCGTACCCGAACCACTTGTTGATCGCCAGCATCGGGCCGTTGCCGGTGTCGTTGCCGGTGAACGCCTCGGTGAACCCGGCCGCTCGGGCCCGGTGCAGGGAGTGGTTCTTGGCCAGCTTGGCCAGGCCCCGGCCGCGGAAGGCACGCGCGGTGCCGGTCATGACGGTGCCGTACCGCGTGCCGCCGTCCGTACGGGCCACGCTGAACGCGACGGGACGGCCGTCCACCACGGCCACCGAGGTCAGTTCGCGGCTGACCAGCGGGTGGTGCCAGCTCTCGTTCAGCCAGGCCCCGTAGTCGGTGAACTCGTAGTCGATGTCGCTCGGCTCGTCGGTCATCGCCTCCGCGTCCAGTTCGAACAGCGGACGCGGATCGTCCGCGAAGTCTGCCCCGGTGCGGAGTTCGACACCCGGTGGGGCGTCCGCGGACGGCGGCAGCGTGCCGTGCGCCAGGTCCAGCCGGAGGAAGTGCGCGGAGCGGCTGGCGCGGTAGCCGTGCCGCTCCGCGAAGGCGCGGTTGCCGGGCGCGTCCAGCACCCAGGCGAACAGCTTCTTCGCCCCGCGCTCGGCCAGGTGCTCCTCGGCGGCCCGGACCAGGAGCGAGCCCGCGCCGCGGCGGGTCCGCCCGGGGTGTGTGTACACGTTCAGATAGCCCATGCCGGCATCCCGGCTGTCATGGGCGATGCCGACCTGGGCCGTGCCGACGATCTCGCCGTCCTCCTCGGCGACGAGGGGGCGGTAGTGCCCGTCGGGGTGGGCGTGGGCGAGGTCGTAGGCGACGGACTCGGGGGTGACCAGGAAGAAGGGGAGAGCGAGCTGCCGGACACGGGCGAAGCCCTCCGCGTCGGTACGGACGTCGGGACGCAGGTCGCGCACGAACACTGTCATGGAGTCGCACGGTAGGCGGCGGCCCTGCCCGGATGCCTCTCATTTTCCGGTGGGTGGGAGAGAATCGGCCCGTGACCTTGAAGATCCACATCGATGACAGCGCGCCGCCCTACGAGCAGGTGCGGGCGCAGATCTCCGAGCAGGCCCGGTCCGGTGAACTGCCGGTCGGATACCGGCTGCCGACGGTGCGCGCACTGGCCGAGTCGCTGGGCCTCGCGGTGAACACGGTGGCCAAGGCGTACCGGGCGCTGGAGACGGACGGGGCGATCGAGACGCGGGGCCGCAACGGAACGTTCGTCGCCGCCGCGGGCTCCGCCGCGGTCCGGGAAGCGGCGTCGGCTGCCCAGGCCTATGCCGAGCGGGTGCGGCGACTCGGTCTGGACGAGGCCGCGGCGCTCGCCGCCGTGCGGGATGCCCTGCGGGCGGCTTACGGGGATTGATCGAGCGGCTTGGGCGGGTCAGACACCGCCGGAACCGCGGTGGCTGAGTGTCGTCGTGGCGCTGCCTTGTCCGCGGTGGTGGAGGGTGCGGCCGGGTCCGGTGTGCGGGGTGCCGTCAGGCCGGCCTTCGCCGCCGCCGTCGTCGTGCGGGCGGCTTACGGTGATTGAGTGGCTCGTGCGGGTCAGGGGCCGTCGGAGTGTGTTGTCGTGGCTGAGTGTCGTCGTGGCGCTGCCTTGTCCGCGGTGGTGGAGGGTGCGGCCGGGTCCGGTGTGCGGGTCGCCGTCAGGCCGGCCTTCGCCGCCGCCTTGCCGAAGGTCACCGCGTCCGCCACGGCCGCGCCGCCCGGGTCGTTGTTGAAGTACGCGTAGACGTCGTGGGTGTCGGGCCAGGTGGTGGCGATGCGGTCGACCCATGTCTCCAGGGAGCGCCGCCCGTAGCGCGGCCACGGCCGGGCGCGGCCCTGGTGGAAGCGGACGTACCCCCAGTCGGCGGTGCGCCAGAGCGGGGTCACCGGGCGGGCCAGGACATCCGCCCAGCACAGCGCGGCGGCCCGGGACTCCAGTACCGTCCGGACTTCGGGCGTCCACCAGGAGTCGTGGCGCGGTTCGACCGCGACCCGCGTGCCGGAGGGGAAGCGGGCGAGGCAGGCGTCCAGCAGGGCCGGGTCGGCGCGCAGGGTCGGCGGGAGTTGGAGCAGGACCGGGCCCAGGCGGTCGCCGAGCCCCGCCGCGTGGGACATCAGGCGGTGCACCGGCTCCTCGGGGTCCTTCAGGCGCTTGATGTGGGTGAGGTAGCGGCTGGCCTTGACCGCGACCACGAAGTCCGGCGGAACCCGGTCCCGCCAGGACTCGAAGGTCTCCCGCGACGGCAGCCGGTAGAACGCGTTGTTGATCTCCACCGTGGCGAAGAGCCGCGTGTACTCCTCCAGCCACAGCCGCGTCGGGACCCCGGCCGGGTAGACGAGGTCCCGCCAGTCCTTGTACTGCCACCCCGAGGTACCGACGAACAGGGTCATACCTCCATCAAAGCACTACAGATAGAGCCCCGCGTCCGCCCCGTCCCGCGCCCCCGGCACCGAGGTCGGTGACGTGCCCCGGCGCAGCGCGTACAGCTCCGCCAGCGTCGCCCCGTCCCGGCCCACGGCACCCTCACGGTCGCCGGCCTCACCGGCCTCACCGCCGAGCCAGGCCAACGCCTCCTGGCGGGTCAGCCTGCCGACCTCGATACGGGCCAGGCACCGGCCGGGCCGGACCACCGCGGGGTGCAGGCGCTCCAGGTCCTCGTTGGTGGTGACGCCCACCAGGACGTTGCGGCCCTGGCCGAGCAGGCCGTCGGTCAGGTTCAGCAGACGGGACAGGGCCTGGCCGGCCGTGTGCTTGGCCTCGCCGCGGATCAGCTCGTCGCAGTCCTCCAGCAGGAGCAGCCGCCAACGCCCCTTGCCCGCCGCGTCCTCCTCGCCGATCGCGATGTCCATCAGATAGCCGACGTCGGAGAAGAGCCGCTCCGGGTCGAGCACGCAGTCCACCTGGCACCAGTCCCGCCAGGACCGGGCGAGCGTGCGCAGCGCCGAGGTCTTGCCGGTGCCGGGCGGACCGTGGAGCAGCAGCAGGCGGCCCGCGATGTCCTCCGGGGTGGTCTTCATCAGCTGGTCCATCGCCTCGGCCACCGGTGCGGTGTAGTTGGCGCGGATCTCCTCCCAGGTGCCCGCGGAGATCTGGCGGGTGGTGCGGTGCGGACCGCGCCTGGGGGAGACGTACCAGAAGCCCATCGTCACGTTCTCCGGCTGCGGTTCCGGCTCGTCGGCCGCGCCGTCCGTCGCCTCGTTCAGCACCTTCGCGGCCAGTTCGGCGCTGGTCGCGGTCACCGTGACGTCCGCGCCCCGGTTCCAGCGGGAGACCAGCAGGGTCCAGCCGTCGCCCTCGGCGAGGGTCGCGCTGCGGTCCTCGTCGCGGGCGACGCGCAGGACGCGGGCGTCACGGGGCAGCAGGGTCACCCCGGAGCGGACGCGGTCGATGTTGACCGCGTGGGCGTACGGCTGCTCGCCCGTCGCGAAGCGGCCGAGGAACAGCGCGTCGACGACGTCGGACGGCGAGTCGGAGTCGTCGACGTTGAGCCGGATCGGCAGAGCGTCGTGTGGGTTCGCAGACATGCCGCCATGATCCGGCACGGGACCGCCCGGCGCACCCGGTTTCCGCCGCGCCACCCTCTCCGTCCTGTCGCGGAAGGGGGTGCTCCGCGGGATGTCTCCCGAAGCGTGCAGTCCACCCCTGTTGTCGTCCTTGTCGTGGTCCTTGACGGGGCGTCACGTCGCGGATGCCGCCCGCACGGCATCGTGTCCGGCTTCGACCACGCACTGGGGCGGCGCTTGAGGGCCGGTGGTGTTCCGTCCGGTTGAACGCGAACAAACAGGTAGGAAACGCGCGATTTCGATTCTGTTGAGGTGTCAAAACTCTTGGCATGAACACTTCCAATCAACACGCGTAGTTGGTAGGACAGTCGAGGCAGAGATCCTGCCAAAGGGAGGTTCCATGAGACGTTCCCGGTTTACGGCATTCGTGACCTCGCTCCTCCTCGCCACCGGCCTCGCCCTCACCGGGGCCGCCACGGCGCAGGGTTCCCCCCTCGCCGCGACCGGCGGTTATGTGGCACTCGGCGACTCCTACTCCTCCGGAGTGGGGTCGGGCAGCTACATCAGCTCCAGCGGCAGTTGCGACCGCAGCACCAAGGCGTACCCGTACCTGTGGAACGCCGCGCACGCCCCGTCCTCGTTCGCCTTCAACGCCTGCTCCGGTGCCAAGACGGACGACGTGCTCGCGAGCCAGCTCGGCTCGCTCAGCACCTCCACCGCCCTGGTCTCGATCACCATCGGCGGCAACGACGCCGGTTTCGCCGACGTCATGACGACCTGTGTCACCAGCTCCGACAGCACCTGCCTGTCCCGCATCAACACCGCGAAGGCGTACGTCGACTCGACGCTGCCCGGCAAACTCGACAGCGTGTACGCGGCGATCAGCGGCAAGGCCCCCTCCGCCCGTGTGGTCGTGCTCGGCTACCCCCGCTTCTACAAGCTGGGGACGACGTGCATCGGCCTCTCCGACACCAAGCGCGCCGCGATCAACGACGCGGCCGACTATCTGAACACCGCCGTCCAGAAGCGCGCCCTCGACCACGGCTTCGTCTTCGGCGACGTCCGCTCCGCCTTCTCCGGCCACGAGCTCTGCTCCGGCAGCGCCTGGCTGCACAGCCTGAACCTGCTCGACATCACCGAGTCGTACCACCCGACCGCGTCCGGCCAGTCCGGCAGCTACCTGCCGGTGCTCAGCAACGCGGCCTGATCCCCGTCAGGGGGAGGCCGAAGGAGAGGAGGAGGCCCCGTCCGTCGGGGTCTCCTCCGTCGCGCAGGCCACTGAGAACGGCACCTGGTCGGACGATGTACGCACCGGGCCGCGCACCTCGACGCGGATCGCGTTCTCGATCGTCCCGCTCTCCGAGTACGTCGTCACGACGACCTTGTCCTGCTTGGACTTCCCGCCGCCCGCCGGGAACGACAGCGTCTTCCACCCGTCGTCGGACACCGAGCCGTTCTTCGCCACCCACCGGTACTCGACCTGCGCGGGCAGCCGGCCCACCGTGAACGTCGCCGTGAACGCCGGTGCCTGCGCGCTCGGCGGCGGACAGCTCCCGGAGTACTCCGTGTGCGCCCCGCTCACGGTGACGCGCACGGACTGCGCCGGGACGGAACTCGCCGGGCTGTCGCTCGGGGACTGCGGCGGGGCACCCTTGGGCGAGTCGGTGCCGCGGCTGGGGGTGGGGGAGCCGATGCCGCTGCTCTTGTCCGTGCTCGCGCCACCGCTGTTCCCCTTGTCCCCGCTGCCGCGGTCGAGCAGCGCGTACGTCAGCCCGACCAGCGCCAGGGCGACCGCGACCAGGCCCGCGACCAGGACCACGGCGGCACGGCTCTTGCGGTCGGGCTCCGGCCGGGGCACCGGGGTGGCACGGGACGGCGCGGGCATCGGCATCGGCGGTGTCCGGGACGGCGAGCGCTGCGTGCGGGGCGCGGACGCCGGGGCGTACGCCCCCATGGGCACCGTGTCCGCGCGGGGGGTGCCACCGGCCGCGACGAGCCGCAGATCCTGCTCGGCCAGTTCGGCGGGCAGCCGCTCGGCCGGATCCTTGCGCAGCAGCCCCTCGATCACGGGGGCGAGCGGTCCGGCCCGGCGCGGCGGCGGCAACTCCTCGTCGACGACGGCGCGCAGCGTGCTCAGCGGCGTGTCCTGACGGAACGGGGAACTGCCCTCGACCGTCGCGTACAGCAGCACGCCCAGCGACCAGAGATCGGACTCGGGACCGGGCGTACGCCCGAGCGCCCGCTCCGGGGCCAGGAATTCGGGCGAACCGATCACCTCGCCGGTCATGGTCAGCGCGGAACTGCCCTCGACCGTGGCGATGCCGAAGTCGGTCAGCACCACCCGGCCGTCCTCGGCCAGCAGTACGTTGGCCGGCTTCACGTCCCGGTGCAGCACCCCGGCCGCGTGGGCGGCGCGCAGCGCGGCCAGCACCTCGGCGCCGATGTGCGCGGCGCGCTGCGGGGGCAGCGGGCCCTCCGACTCCAACTGGTCGGCGAGGGACGTGCCGCGCACCAGCTCCATGACGATCCAGGGCCGGCCGCCCTCCATCGCCACGTCGTACACCGTCACCACGTTGCGGTTCGCGACCCGGGCCGCAGCCCAGGCCTCGCGCTCCAGCCGGGCGTACATCCGCTCGACGTCCGCCGTGGCCAGCCCGGCCGGGGCCCGCACCTCCTTCACGGCGACCTCACGGTGCAACACCTCGTCGCGGGCCCGCCACACGGTTCCCATGCCGCCCTCGCCGAGCGGGGACAGCAGACGGTAGCGGCCGGCGATCACACGTTCACTGCCCGATTGTCCGGACACGGGTGCCCCCCACGGCATCTCGCGTGATTTCTCCACAAACGTAGCTCAGCCCAGTGCGGATGCCGCCCCCTTGAGCACCAGTCCGGCGCCCAGGGCCAGCACGACGAACGCGGACGCCAGCGGAGTGCTCCTGCGCACGAGGGCCGCCGCGGGGCCCGCGGTCCAGCGGGGGCGCTTGTCCAGCACCCGGTTCATTCCGCTACCCAGCTTGACGACAGCGAATCCCGCCGCGGTGAGGGTGAGCGCCAGACCCACGCCGTACGCGACGACCAGCAGCAGACCGAACCACGCCTGTCCGAGGGCCGCGGCGCCCACGAGCACGACGACCGCCGAGGGGCTGGGCACGAGCCCGCCGGCGAACCCGAGCAGGAGCGTGCCGCGCAGGGTGGGGGCGGTGGCGTGGGTGTGGGTGAAGCCGCCGTGGGTGTGCTCGACGGCGACGCCGTGATGGTGGTGCTCGTTGTCGTGATGGTGACCGTGACCGTGACTGTGGTCGTGCTCGTGCCCGTGGTCGTGACCGTGCTCGTCCTCGTGACCGTGACCGTGCTCGTGCCCGTGGTCGTGCCCGTGGTCGTGCTGATGGTGCTCGTGCGTGTGGCCGTCGCCGTGCGTGTGGCCGGTGCCGTGCGTGTGGCCGTGCCCGGGCTGCCGGTTGCGCAGCGCGCGCCGTACGAGGTTCGCTCCCGCTACGGTCACCAGGAGGCCGCTCGCGATGCCCAGCCAGGCGATCACCGAAGGGGTGGCGGCCGAACCGGCCGTGACGAGCAGCCCGAGGGCCACCACGCCCAGGGTGTGGGTGACCGTGACCGAGGCGGCCAGGGGAAGCACGTCCCGCATCCGGGCCCGGCCGCCCCGGGCCGCCGCCGTCGCGGCCATCAGGGTCTTGCCGTGGCCCGGTGCGAGGGCGTGCATCGCGCCGAGGCCGATCGCGATGACCAGGGCCAGGGCGGCGAAGCCGACCGTCAGGTCGTGGCGGGCGACGAGGTCGTCCAGGGCGCGGGTCCAGCGGTCGGCGCCACGGGGCAGGACGGCGGAGGCGGGGGCGTCCTGGCGCTCCTCCGTCAGGGCCGGTCCGCCGGGGCGCGCGTGCACGGAGGCGGTGATGGTGTCGGCCGGGGAGGAGAGCAGGTCCTTCGGGTACGAGGTCAGTTCGTGGGAGACCGACGTCTTCGGCACGTCCGACGCGGTGAGCGTCATCCGGTCGCCGCGCGCGGTGATCTCCCGCCAGCCCGGTCCCGTGGTCGTGCCCGCGCTGTGGAAGCCGAGGGTCACGGTGCCGTCCTCGGGCAGCGGTGCGGTGAACCGGCACTCCACCCGCAGGGTGTCGAGCCCGGCCTGTCCGGGACGGAGGTTCGCGTGGGCGGTGCCGGCCGACAGGGCGGTCGTACGTCCGTCGACGGTCAGCCTGCTGCCCTCGGCGGCCCTGGCGCACCGCTGCCGGGCCCACTCGGTCAGGCCCAGCCGCTTGATGTCGGGCCCGGCCTGGGTGGCCGGGATCTCGGCGAGGTCCTCGACGTGGTCGACACGCAGTTGTCCGGGGGCGGCGACGAGACCGTCGTACCGGTTGACGGTGAAGTTGCCGAGCGGGTGCGCGCTCGCGGCCGTGGCGGGCAGCAGCGCGAGCGCGCCGGCGGCCAGGGCGGCGGCGAGGAGACGGCGGGTTTTCACCGGGCCGCCTCCAGTGCCGTGCGGGCCTCGCGGGCGCCCAGCGGGGAGAAGCCCGGGTTCAGCTTCAGCGCCGCGGTGAGCGAGGCGCGGCCGTCCTTCCGGTGCCCGGTGGCCAGTTCGATCACGCCGCGGTGGTAGAGGAACGAGGCGTTGCGGTAGCCGGTCGCGGTGGCCCGGCGGGCGTAGCCGAGGGCCTCTGCGTCCTTGCCGTTGACGTGCAGGGCCCAGGCCAGGGCGTCCGCGGTGTGCACGGTGTGCCGGCGGGCCCACTCGGCGCGGGCGGCGCGCAGGGCGGCCGCCTTGTCGCCGTGGTCGGCGGCGGCCAGCGCGGTGTCGAGGTCGGCGTTGACGCCGTTGGCCTTCGCCAGCGCGATCCAGGCGTCGACGAGGGCGTACTGGTCCTCGGCCTTGGCCCGGTCGCCGTCCTGGCCCCGCGCTTCGTACAGCTCGCCGAGTTCGACGAGCGGGCCGGGCAGCGGGTACCGCGAGACGACGAGCTCCATGCCCGTGATCGCGGCGGCCCGGTCACCGCTCGCCGCCTGGGCGCGGGCGCGACCCTCCAGAGCGGGGAGGTAGTTCTCGTCGGCGGCCAGGGCGCGCGCGTAGTGGTGCAGGGCCGAGGTGTAGTCGCCCTGGTTCCAGGCGAGCAGGCCGAGCTGGGCGGAGACGTAGGCGATGTCGCCGCGGGAGGTGGCGGTGGACAGCGCCTGCTGGAGCACCCGGCGGGCCGTCTTCACATCGCCGCGCAGCTCGTGCACGTAGGCGTACCGGGTGAAGACGGGTACTCCGGGCCTGCGCGTGTCGGCCGTGTCGGCGGCCTTCGCCGCCTCGTCGTACCGGCCGAGTTCGACGAGGGCGTCGACGCGGGAGGACAGGGCGCGTTCGCTGTAGGGGTTCTGCTCCAGGGCCCGGTCGGCGTAGCCGAGGGCCCGCGTGAACTGGTGCCGGGCGGCGGCGAGCGCGGCGAGGCCCGCCAGCGCCTGGTCGTTGTCCGGGGACAGCCGCAGCGAGCGCCTCAGGGCCTTCTCGGCCTGCGGGTAGCGGGAGGGGTCGCCCTTGGTCCGGGCCTGCTCGTCGTAGGCCAGCCCGAGCGTGGCCCAGCTGCCGTAGTCCTTCGGCTGGGTGCGCAGATGGGCCTGGAGGGAGGCGATGGTCGCGTCGAGGTCGCCGCTCGCCAGCAGCCCCGGCGAGACGGCGCTGGACGCCGCGACGGGCGCGGGCGAACCGTCCCGCGCGGCACCGAAGGCGATCGCCCCGCCGGTCAGCGCGACCGCCAGCAGTGCCGCGCACCCGGCGAGCCGGGCGGCCCGCCACCGCC
>NZ_JBEXLP010000034.1:0-71587 GCF_040610035.1 Streptomyces sp. NPDC004542 | reverse complement strand
GGGCGCGGACTGTACCTGGTGAACCGGCTGGCCCGGCGCTGGGGCGCGACCCGGCTCTCCGCGGCACCGGTGGACGCGGGGGCGCCGAGTTCACCGGCGGAGGGGCCGGGGAGCGGTCCCGCGGTGGCGTCAGCCGCGTGGCCGGGAGCCCCCGGTTCGTCCGCACCCGCGGGCGGGACGCCCACCGGCTGTTCCGGCGCCGGGACAGCGCCGACCGGTTCGGCCCCGGGCGCGCCGGTGTACGTGACGGATGGCCGCCCCTCCCGCGGGACCGGCGGCTCGGTGTCGCGCGCCCGGGCGGTGGTGCGCGGTTCACCCCCGGGCTCACCGAGGGGCGGAACCGATACCCGCCCCTCCGCCGGCGGCCCCGGCTCGACACCCCGCGCCCAGGCGTCGGCGCGCGGTTCACCCTCGGGCACGGCCGGCGGAACCGACGTCCGCTCCCCCGCCGGAGCCGGACCGGCGACGGTCGCGGAGGTCGCGGCGGTCGCGCCCGGCCCCGGTGATGTCGCCCCGGCCACCGCCGCCCCGGGGGCCCTCCCGGCGGAGGACGCCTCGCGGAGATCCGGTGCGGCGGCCGCCAACCGGATCCGCGGGCCGGCGGCCTCGGGGCCCGGTGCCGTCGCCGGTGCGGCGACGCGCTCGGGGGCCGTGCCGACCGCGGCGGCGGCCTCGGCTCCGTACCCGCCCACGGTCGGCTCCGCGGCCGTGCCGGTGCCGGTGTTCACGGCGGTGCCCGCCGTCAGTTCCCGAGCCCGCGCCTGCCGGATCAGCTGCGCCGCGGGTACCAGCCTGACCAGGGCACGCAGCGCGGGGTCGAGGCGGTGCAGCAGGCGTTCGGCGAGTTCGCGCAGGCGGCCGGTGGGCGGCGTGGCCGTGCCGAGGACGATGTCGACGTGCCGGGCGGACGGGGTGGCCGAGCGGATGACGGCGGCCTCGTCCGGCTCTTCGGACGGACGCAGCCACAGGCCGCTGGGCACCACCTCGAGCACGGCCTCCTCGAACGCATAGCGGCCCGGGGCGATCTCCCGGAAACCGCCGGGCACGGGCCGGTGGCCGACCACCACGGGCGCGGTGGGCCGTCCGCCGGTCAGCCGGGCCGGGGTGTAGCGCAGTTGCCGGGCGAAGACGGCCCAGCCGGGGGTGCCGTCGGCGTCCAGGGTGTGGACGTCGGGGATCGCCCCCTGGGCGTGGCTGACCGGCAGACCGTTGTCGAGCGTCACGGGGCAGCCGATCCGGTCGGCCAGGGCCTGCCCGGGGCCGGTGCCGTCCGGTACGGTCAGCGGACCGTAGGCGACGAACCGCACCAGGTCGCGGACGCCGGGCAGCAGCGACTCCCAGAACCGGGACACCTCGTCCAGCGCGAGGGCGTCCCCACCCGGGCGGCCGAGGACGACGGTCAGCAGGTCGGGCCGGTACGCCAGCCGGGAGAACAGTGGTGCGCGGTGGGGCGACAGTGCGCCCTCGGGTTCGTCGCCGTGCAGCCAGACCCCGCTGGGCAGCGGATCGGCCACGGCCCGCTCGCTGGTCCGCCAGGTCCGGTCGGAGACGGCGAACTCCCAGGCGGGCTCGGGGAAGCGGCGCGATACGGGGGTGGGCGGCCGGCGCGGCAGGAGGCGGACCCAGCCGGATCCGCGGTCGGCGGGGATGTAGAGGACCCCGCCGGCCGCCGGGACCACCGTGCCGTCGGGCACGACGACCGCGCGGTCGAGGCGGTCGGCGAGCCACTGCCCGACGGGGACGATCCCGCCGGGCGGCGTCCGGCCCGTGACCAGGCGGCAGCCGCCGGGGGCGGCGCGGTCCAGCAGACGGGAGACGGCCGTCCAGGTGCCGTCGGTGGGGTCGTCGGGCAGGTCGAGGACGACGACCTGGTGCTCGGGGTCGGCGGGCAGCCCCTCGGCGAAGGCGAGGGCCTGCCCGTTCGGCTCGCCCTTGGGGTGCACCAGCAGCGAGTGCCCGGCCCGGCGCGAGTCCAGGTCGGGTGCCTCCGCGTCCCGGCGCGGCCTGACTCCCAGTGCCATCAACGGCCCTTCGAGGCGGAGGCTGAGGCGGACGGCGGGGGGGAGCCGCCCGGGTAGGCGGGGACGGCAGCCAGGGCCGCGGTACGGGACAGCTGCGGGCCGGTGTGCAGGAGGTCGAGGACGGCCCGGGGCAGGGCTCGCACCTGCCCGGAGCCGAAGCCCAGCGCGGACAGGCTGTCGGAGTCCGCGAGCGGGTACTTCACACCCAGCTCGGTGATCAGGTAGACCTGCGGGGCGACGCCACGCGGCGGCAGCGGGAGGGCCTGCGCGAGCAGTCCGTGGCCGGCGGGGACGGCGGCGGCCGGTGCCGTGGCGGCGGGGCGGTCCTCCAGGGTCACGACGGTGTGCACCTTGGTGCCGCGGGTGACGTGCTGCCGCAGGCACACGGCCGAGCCGCCGGGGCGCAGGACGCGCCCGGAGACGAAGTCCGGCAGCCGGTGCAGCAGCGAGCGGTCGGCGGAGCTGCCGGCGGCGGCGATGTCCCGGGGGGTCACCTCGCGCGGCTCGGCGGCGCCCTCCCTGGTGGCGAGCAGCTCGAACTCGGTACGGGAGACCGCGGCCAGGCCGTCGGAACGCAGCACGTAGTACTGGGTGGCGCGCTCGCCGTCCAGGCCGGCGGTGAACACGTCGCCGACACGGGCCGGCCGGTCGCCGACGCGCGGCCCTTGCCTGCCCCGGCCGGGGATGTCGGCGGCGCGCACGGTGGGCCCGGCGGGCAGCGCCGCGAGCCAGCTGTCCGGGGCGGCCACCGGGTCGACCCCGTCGAGCTGCAACGCGATGAGGGCGGAGCGTCCGCCGAGCCGGTAGCGGGTGCCGTTCCACAGCAGGTACTCGGTGCCGTCGCCGGCGCGCACCAGGGCGCGCCGGCCGTTCGTCGAGGCGCCGTCCCGGACCGGGTCGGCGGGCGCGAAGTCGAGTGTCTGGCCCTTGTTGCGGCCGGGCGTCAGGCACCGGGTCCAGTCGCCGGTCAGCAGCGCGGCGGCCTGGGGCACGGGGTCCGGGGCGCCGGGGATGCCGATCTCCACTCCCCGGCGCACGCCGGTCAGCGAGTTGCGGGAGACGGTGTGCACGTCGGTGCCGCCGCCCCCGCCCGCGGCGCCCAGCAGCGCGGAGGCGTAGTTGGCCACCGGGTGCAGGACGCCGTCGACGTAGAGGTAGCGGGTCCCGGTCTCCTCCTCGACGACGATGGCGTTCGGCTTCGCCCAGGCCGTGTTGCCGCCCGGTTTGATCAGCCCGTAGACGGCGAATCCGGCACAGGCGAGGACCGCGAGGAGGACGCCGAGCACCACTCCGAGAACGCTCCGGCGGGCCGGGGGCTCTCCGGTCGAGGGCTCTCCGGTGACCAGCGCGGCCGCGAGTCTCCCGGTGGCGAACTGGTATGCGTGGACGTGGTCGCGACGGCTTTGCACGGGATCCTCTCAGCCGGCCAGGGAGCGGAAGTACCAGTAGACGTGCAGCACTTGGAGCAGCAGCGGTACCAGGGCGACGGCGGTGAGCGTCTCCAGGATGTCGGCGGTGTGGCCCCAGATCGGCAGGAGCCGCAGGGCCGGCCGCTGCCGGGCCGCGAGCAGCAGCGCCACCGCCGCGAGCAGGATGACGGCCAGGGCCACCCGGGCCTGCGGGCCGCCGGGCACCAGCAGCCGGCTGACCGCGAGGATCAGGCCGAGCGTCCCGGCGACGGCCAGTGCGACGCGCTGCCGGACCTCGGTGACACTGCGGGAGCGCAGGGTCACGGCGGCGGCGAGCGTGAGGGCGAGCAGCCAGTCGGACCACTCGGAGCGGCGGGTGAGGAGCACCATGTCCAGTGCGTAGACCACACAGGCTCCGACGGTGAAGAGCGTGAGGTAGGCGTCGGCGGCGGCCACCCGGCGCGCCACGGCCGGCTCCCTCGCCGGTTCGACGTCCTCCTGGAGTTCCTCGGCGTTGCGGGGCAGTTGGGGCACGCGCAGTCCGGCCAGCCGCAGGACCAGGCGGGGCGCCACAGTGCTGAGCACGAACAGGGTGACGGCGACCACCGAGCAGGCGGTGGTCGCCGGCCAGTCCAGGTCGATCGCGAGCAGCGCGCCGACCTCGGCGGCGACCGCCACGGTCAGCAGCGCACCGAAGACCTGGACGGGCACCTTGCCGGTGAGCAGCAGCACGGTGGCGGCCCCGGCCGCGCAGGCGGCGCCGACGAGCAGTTCGTGTGCCGTGGGCGCCAGCAGCGCCTGCACACCCCGCGAGGGCGTCAGCCCGGCCGCCGCGGCGAACGCCCAGCCGCCCGCCCCCGTCACCACGACGGTGGCCTCGTCGGCGCCGGCCCGGCACGCCAGGACGCATCCGCCGAGCAGTGCCACGGCCACGGCTCCCGACTGCGCGGCCGTGGCCCCGCCGGTGTCGGCGGACAGCATGAAAAGGGCGAGCACCGTGAGGACGAGGCAGGCCAGCACGAGGAACAGGCGCCGGGTCAGCTCGGGCCGCCAGCGGTCGGAGCGGGAGGTGACGACCGTGGCGACGCCGTCGGCGAGGTCGTCGAAGACCAGCGGCGGCAGGATCGCCTCCACCGGGCGCAGCTGGAGGATGTCGCCGTGGCGCAGGCCCGCCGACTCGGGGGTGTCGTCGGGGTCCAGCGGTTCCTCGCCGAGACGTTGCAGGACGTACCCGCCGGTGGGCGCGTCGTCGGAGGCGAGCCGGGCGGCGAGGACGGGCAGCAGCGTGCCCAGGGTGACGGTCGCGGGCACCCCCAGATCAGCGCGGCGCTCGGGTCCGACGACAGTGATCCGGCAGACGGCCGTACCGTCGAGGTCCGGCATGATGCTGGAGATGGTCATGGGCGGGGACTCCTGTGGGGGCGGCCGGGGCGGGGGCGGGGCGGCGGGGTCCGGTCCCGCCGGGGACGGTCAGGCGTCGTCCACCAGACCGGTCTGGATGAGGCGGACGCTGCGCCGGGTGACCAACTGGGCGCGGCCGGGGACGAGGGCGCGCGGCTGGACCTCGCCGATGAACTTGCCCTCCTCCTTCGGATAGGAGAGGACCAGGGCGGGGTTGCCGAGTTCCCAGACCCGGCGCAGCAGCGGCTCCATCATGGCGCGCATGGCGCTGGAGGTGGACCGGGCGATGACGAGGTGCATGCCGATGTGGGCGCCGTGGGCCAGCAGCGGGACGAGCGGCGTGGTCGGGCTGTCCAGGCTGCTGGTGACGAACAGGTCGTAGTCGTCGAGCAGAATGAACAGGCGCGGCCCCTGCCACCAGTCCCGCCTGGCCAGTTGTTCGGGCGACACGTCCGGGCCGGGCAGCCGCCCGGACATGGTCGCCACCGTGCTGTGGGACAGCTCGCGCAGCCCGTCCGTGTCGACCGTGTACCCCGCGCGGTACTCCTCCGGCACGTCGGCGAGGAGTCCGCGCCCGGGGTCGCCGAGCAGGATGCGCGCCTCACCGGGCGAGAACCGGGTGGTGATCGCCCGGGCGACCAGGCGCAGCGCGTTGGTCTTGCCGGTCTCGCCGTCACCGAACACGAGCAGGCCGGTGTGGGCGGAGAAGTCGTGCCAGACCGGCTGCAGGCGCTGTTCGTCCCAGCCCAGGCAGACCCGCAGATCGCCTTCCGGCGCGGGCAGTTGGCTCACGGGCAGGGTGCTGGGCAGCAGCCGTACGCCGGGAGCGGTGCGTCCGGTCCAGAAGGTGCCGATCTCGGCGGCGGCGATCTTGGTGGCGGCGGTGAGGTCGCCGGTGGCCGAGGAACTGTCCAGCCGGGGCAGCGCCGACAGGAAGTGGTGGCCGGACGAGGTCAGTCCGCGGCCGGGCTGCTGCGGTACGCCCGCGGCCGGGCGGTGGCCGACCTCGGACTCCATGGTGTCGCCGAGCCGCAGCTCGTACTTGGTGCCGAGGAGGTCACGCAGCTTGTTGCGGATCTCCGACCAGCGGACGGCGGAGACCACGACGTGGACGCCGAAGGACAGGCCGCGTGCGGCGATGGTGGTGATGCGGTCGTCGAGGTCCTCGTACTCCTGGCGCAGCGTTCCCCAGCCGTCCACCACCAGGAAGACGTCCCCGTGGGGATCGTCGACGCCGCCGGAACGGCGCAGTTCCCGGTAGGCCGCCATCGATTCGACGCCGTGTGCGGTGAAGATCTGCTCGCGGCGCTCCAGGAGCTGGGCGATCTCCTCGACGCTGCGGAGTACCTTGTCGCGCTCCAGCCGGGTGGCGACGGAGCCGACGTGCGGGAGTCCGGCGGTGGAGACCAGGCCGCCGCCGCTGAGGTCGAGGCAGTAGAACTGGACCTCCTCGGGGGTGTGGGTGAGCGCCAGGGACAGCATCAGGGTGCGCAGCAGCGCCGACTTGCCGGTCTGCGGGGCGCCGGCCACGCCGACGTGCCCGCCCGCTCCGGAGAGGTCTGCGACGAGGAGTTCGCGGATCTGCTCGTGCGGCCGGTCGACCATGCCGAGCGGTGCCCGCAGGCTGCCCAGGTCGGGGGACTGGGCGGTCATGCCGCGTACCGGGTCGGGGACGATGCCCGGCAGCAGCTGGTCGAGGCTGGGGGACTCGGCGAGCGGCGGCAGCCAGACCTGGCGGGCGGGCGGTCCGGCGTCGGTGAGGCGTTCGATGAGGACGTCCAGCAGGTGCTCGTCGCTGTCCGAGGGGACGGCGGGCTCGGGTTCGCTGTGGGTCTCGTCCGGTTCCTCGGCGCCGGGCGGCGGCAGCTGCTGGTCCAGGCCGAAGGCCACGAGTTCTCCGGGATCCGCGGCCGCGGGCTGAGCCACCGGGCCGGCGGGGATCGCCTCGGGGCAGGGTCCGGAGACGTAGGCGGCCTTGAAGCGCACCAGGTTGGTGGTGTCCACCCTCAGGTAGCCGTTGCCGGGGGTGGACGGCAGCTCGTAGGCTCCCGCGACGCCGATGACGCTGCGGGACTCCATGGAGGAGAAGGTGCGCAGCGCGATCCGGTAGGACAGGTGTCCTTCGACGCGGTGGATGCGGCCCTCGTCGAGCCGCTGCGAGGCGAGCAGCAGGTGCACGCCGAGGCTGCGCCCCAGTCGGCCGATGGTGACGAAGAGTTCGACGAAGTCCGGCTTGCTCGCGAGGAGTTCGGAGAACTCGTCGACGATGACCACCAGGGAGGGCAGCGGGGCGAGCGGGGCGCCGGCCAGCCGGGCCTTCTCGTACTCGTACAGCGAGGCGTGGCCGGCGGCCCGCAGCAGCTCCTGGCGACGGATGAGTTCGCCGTTGATGGAGTCCTGCATGCGGTCCACCAACGGCAGTTCGTCGGCGAGGTTGGTGATGACGGCCGAGGTGTGCGGCAGCCGCTCCATGTTGAGGAAGGTGGCGCCGCCCTTGAAGTCGACCAGGACGAAGTTCAGGATCTCGGAGGAGTGGGTGGTGGCGAGCCCGATGACGAGGGTGCGCAGCAGTTCGCTCTTGCCGGATCCGGTGGCGCCGATCAGAAGGCCGTGCGGTCCCATGCCGGCCTGGGCGGACTCCTTCAGGTCGAGTTCGACGACCTCGCCGTCCTCGGTGACGCCGATGGGCACGCGCAGCCTGGCCGCCTGGTCGGTGCGGCGCCGCCACTGGGCGGCCACGTCGAAGGCGCGCGGGTCGCGGATGCCGAGCAGGGCGGTGAGTTCGAAGTTCGACTCGAACGGGTTGTCCGTCAGGTCGATGGTGCCGCCGGTGCGCAGGGGTGCCAGCAGCCGGGCCAGGTTCTCGGCGCCGTCCGCGCTGAGCGCGTCCGCCTCGGCCTGGGCCTGCGCGTCGTCACCGACCGGGAAGGAGACGGTGCCGTTCTCCGCGGTGAGCCGCAGGACGGAGCCGCCGCCGGGCATGGCGCCCGTGAGGTCGAGCAGGACGGTGTTGCGCAGTCCGTTGCGCAGCAGGCGGGAGTCGGGCGGGACCTGCGCGCGGTGGGCGACGACCACCACGAAGGGCTCGGCGGCGCTCGGGGTGGCCTGGGGATCGTGGTCACCCCGGTCGAGGACGTCCGGGCCGAGGAGGTCCATCAGCTCAGCGTGGTCGGTGGCCACCAGCCGGAGCGG
Source organism: Streptomyces sp. NPDC004542 (assembly GCF_040610035.1). Lineage (NCBI taxonomy): Bacteria > Bacillati > Actinomycetota > Actinomycetes > Kitasatosporales > Streptomycetaceae > Streptomyces > Streptomyces sp. NPDC004542. The sequence continues at coordinate 63,564 of NZ_JBEXLP010000034.1, read as the reverse complement.
CCCGGCCTGGTCCCGCTGCCGGGGATGGGCGTTGTGGGGCAGCCACTTGACCCACTCCCAGGTGTCGCGGTCCTGCCGGTCGGCCAGCACGGCGACGCGCAGCTCGTCGGGCGAGTGCAGGGCGACCAACTGCCCGAGCATGGCCCGCGTCAGGTCCAGGGCGTCCTCGATGTCCCCGGCGAACTCCACGCTGGTGAAGCTGCGCAGGGCGACGGGGATCGGCATGCCCGGCACGGTCTGGAACGCCTCGGTGAAGCGGCGCAGCGAGATGGCGGTGAGGGGGTCGAGGTCCTCGACGGGCTTGGTCTGCGGCGGAACCAGCTCCAGGGCGGCCCGCCGGGTGCCGAGTCCGATACGCACCTTGGCGAAGTCGTCGTGCGCGGCGCGGCGTTCCCACACCCGGGGCCCCTGGACCAGGGACCACAGCTGGCGCGGCGGCGGGTTGTCGTGGACGGCGGCGGCGACCTGGGCGGCGGCGGCCTCCCGGACCTGGCCCCGCAGCTGGGCCAGGTAGCGCATGTAGTCACGGCGTTCGGCCCGCATCCGCCGTTTGCGGTCCAGACCCGCCCGGCCGATCTGGCCGAGGCCCATGGACATCATCGCGATGCCCATCATTCCGGACATCATGTACGTGGTCGCGGAACCGCCGACGACGAACATCATTCCCATGGCACCGGCGCCGATGCCCATGGGCAGCATCACGACGACGGACCCGAGGTCGGCCATGGCCGGCTCACCGAGCACCGGAGGCTGGGCCAGCTCGATCTGGCCTTCCGGTGCCTGGGGGCCCGATGCCCGCGGCGGGCGCTTGACGACGGTGGTGTTCATGAGGTGGCTCTCCAGCGGGCAGGACCTCGTGCGGACGAGCGGGGGGCGGGGCGCGGGAGCCCACCCGCCGTGCCGCCCGCCCCGGAGGAGGGCGGACGACACGGTGGCGAGCCCGTCCTGCCCCACGAGCGGGCAGGACGGAGTGCGGTCCGCCCCGCCTCGGGGAGGCGGACGGGACGGACGGTCAGGAGGGGGACGCCTCGGCCTGCGGAACGTCACATGGTGGTTCCCGTGGACCACAGCACCGTGCCGCCCCAGCGGATGGAGACGTTTCCGTCGGCTCCGAGCACCAGTTGGGCACCATCGTGGCCCATGGTCCTGGAGGACCAGGCGGTCTGCCCGTCCTGCGTGTACACCGCGAAGTTGCCGTCGGCCTGGAAGACGGTCTTGGCGCCCTGTCCCACGGTGCCCGACCACCACAGCGCCTTGCCCTTCTTGTCGTAGAGCACCAGGTTGCCGTCGCCCTGGAAGGCGAGGGTGATCCGGTTGGTGGACCAGATCTGCCCGGGTTCCAGGACGCTGGTGGCGTTCACCACCGTCGTCGTCCAGTGCTGTTGCGGCTGTTGGTGCTGCGGAGAGTTGCTGGTCCGCGGTGTCCCGGACGCCGACACGGTGGGTTTGTGGGTCTGCTGCACCGGCTGCGCGCTCGGCGCGCGCCGGGTGGGCGAGGCGGCCGCCACCTCCGCGATGCGGACGTGTCCGCCGACCGGGGTGGTGTCGTTCCGGGACGTGCCGGACGCCGTCGGCCTCGGCGCCGCGGTGCTGCCGGTGCTGCCGGTGCTGCCGGTGCTGCCGGTGCTGCCGGTGTCCGGGTACTGCTGCTGCGGGTCGTAGTCCTCACCGGTGTCCCCCGCGCCGGCTCTGACGGTGTGCGAGGGCCCGTCCTGACCGAACACCGCGGGCGCCAGCAGGAACAGGGCGCTGAGCACACCCGCTCCGGCCAGCACCGGCTTGGCGAGGTTCACGCGGAGCCTGGCGCGTCCCTCTCCCGCGGCCTCCGGTGCGGCGGAGGGACGCGGGGTGGCCCCGCTCCGGCTCGCACGGCGGACAGCGGAAGGGCCGGAGGCGACGGCTTCATCACCGGAACCGGGGTGCTCGGTGAACCGTACGGTCGGGTCGGACGGGGAGTGGGGGTCGATCGAGGGCAACCGGGTGGGCTCGGCGGGATGACCGGCCGGGCCGGCGACGGGTGCGTCCAGGGCCTGGCCCAGGGGATCCCCCGTGGTGGCGGAGGCCTGGCCACCCATTCCCGCTTCATCCAACGGAGCCAGCTGCCAGGGGAGTTCGCTCTCCCACACCGCCTGCCCGGTCGGCCCGCCGACGGACTGGTCGGGGCCGCCGGTGTCCGGCTCACGGTAGTTCATCTCATGCCTTTCCCCGGCGACGGGTGAGGTGACTCGATCAACGGCGACCGATGGGCGTCGCTCCGCCCCGCGCGGCAGCCCGGCCGACCGGCATCGGAGGACGGACTGTGGAGGGGGCTGCGCGCCTCGGGTCGGCGGCCTGACGGGGACGCCTTCAGGAGCCGAGCTTAGGGAGGGCGCCGAACCGGTCACGCCCGCCGACCCGCATCGTGCACGGACGCACAACGGCCCTACCCTTTTCGCCACTCGTGGTCACAGGATGCCCATGCGGATGGCGTACGCGACGGCGTGGGTCCGGTTGCGCAGCTCCAGTCGCTTGACCACGGTCTGTATGACGCTCTTGATCAGGCGCTCCGAGTAGCTGAGCTTGCTGGCGATCTCCACCGTGTCCATGCCCTCGGCCAGCAGCCTGAGCACGTCGACCTCGCGCTGCGCCAGCTCCACCGGCAGCAGCCCGGTGGCCTCGTTCTTCTGCATGGTGCGCATGCGGTCCAGCAGCATGTTCATCAGCACCGGGGGCAAAGCCGACCGCCCTTGGTAGGCCTCGACGGCCGCCACCACGATCTGGGTGAAGCTGGTGTACGGCCGCACCAGGAAGCTCGCCAGTCCGTGGTTGACGGCGAGCGCCAGTTGCTGCTCGGAGATGTTGTCCGCGACCAGCACGATGCGTACTCGCCCGCCGGTGGACTGGTTGGCGCGGCTCATCGCGGACAGCGTCTTGCCGCTGACCGAAGCGGTGATCATCACCAGGATGTCGGCGTCGGCCAGTTCGTCGTCCGTCAGCAGCCGGACGCGTTCGTCCCTGTCCAGGAAGGCGGCCGTGCCGTCGCGGGTGAGGGGATCGTCGGCCTGTACGACGACGCGTGGCACCGGGCGTGTTTCATTTGTGTGATCAGGCATGGGACTCCTTGTCGAGAGCACGGCACCGCACCTGGCACGCGCAGAATCCGGCCCGACCCCGCGCCAGGAGCCGTGCCGAACGACAGATCGTTCCGGGTCCATGCGGGACCCATGTACTGCGGGGTGTGTACTCACTTGCTCGGAATTGATCGTGACAGGGTTCGGACAAGTTCCCGCGCCCTCACCGGTGATCAGTGCACGGTCAAGCAAGAGCCGTGCCCAGGCGTGCACTGTCGGTCCAGTGCGACCGGCAACTCCGCTGGCCACGAAGGGTGTTCGGGCCAGGCGACCGAGGTTGCGGGACCGCGCGGATGCATGGGCTCTGCCCGTTCGGACGGCTTTCCTTTCCGAACGGCCGGCGCGGGAACCTGGATGGTGTGCGGGAACCTCCGGACCGCGGCCGGTACCGGTCGTGTCGCACTGCACGCACGGACCACAGGCGGTGCGCGCTCACGGTCAACTCGCCTTCGGCACACGCCCTACGGTGGTCCTCCGCTCCGCCCGCACGGCGCCCGAGACATTGCCGGATGCAAAGGTGTCCGCGTCCTCGTTCCGGCATGGACCCGCATGAGCACCGCAGCATCGCCCGAAGACCACCCACGACCGAATTCGGTCTGGAGCCCGTTCGCGGCGCGCGTCTTCCGCGCGCTCTGGATCGCGCAACTCGTCTCCACCGTGGGCAGCTGGATGCAGACCGTGGGCGCACAGTGGCTGCTGGTCGGGCACGGCGCCGCGCTGGTGACGCTCGTTCAGACCGCTGCCAGCCTCCCGGTCGTGCTGCTGGCCCTGCCCTCGGGCGTGCTGGCCGACCGTTGCGACCGCCGAAGGCTGCTGCTGGCAGCGCAGTTCGCCATGCTCGCCGTCTCCACTGTGCTGACCGTCCTGGCCTTCGAGAAGGAACTCACTCCGGGCCTGCTGCTCGGTCTCGCCTTCCTGCTGGGATGCGGCACCGCTCTGATGGGCCCGGCCTGGCAGGTGATCCAGCCGGATCTCGTGGAACGCGACCAGTCGGGACAGGCGGCGGCGCTCGGCGCCGTGAACGTGCACCTGGCCCGCGCCCTCGGCCCGGCCGTCGGCGGCGCGGTGGTCACGGCGGCGGGTGTGGGCTGGATCTTCGCTTTCAACGCCGCTTCCTGTCGCGACCCAGGCGCTCGGCGGTTCGGTCCGCATCCCGCGGTTCGAGTTGTTGACGTCCTGAACACCTCCGCCAGGGATGGCTTCACCACCGCACCAAGGGCGGGGCGAGCCGGGCGAAGCCTTCCTGTCGCTGGTAAGGGAAGTACGGATAGGGTGCCGTCCTGCTGCTCGCGGCGTCCAGCCTCGCCATCTGGTCGGATGTGAGTGCCCAGCCGACGGCACCGAGGTTCTGGCGGAGCTGCTCCTCGTCGCGGGCGCCGATGATGACGGAGGAGACGGTCGGCCGCCGCAGCAGCCAGTTGATGGCGATCTGCGGTACGGCCCTCCCGGTCTCCTTCGCGATCTCGTCAAGGACGTCGACGACGCGGTAGAGGTGTTCGTCTTCGACCGGGGGTCCGTAGTCGGCCGTTCGGTGCAGTCGGCTCCGGGCGGGCAGCGGCCGGCCGCGGCGGATCTTGCCGGTGAGGCGTCCCCAGCCGAGCGGGCTCCAGACGAGCGCCCCGAGTCCCTGGTCGAGCCCGAGGGGCATCAGTTCCCATTCGTAGTCGCGGCCGACGAGGGAGTAGTAGACCTGGTGCGCGACGTAGCGCGGGCGGCCGTACCTCTCCGCGACCGCGAGGGACTTCATCACTTGCCAGCCGGAGAAGTTGGAGACGCCGAGATAGCGGACCTTCCCTGCCCTGACGAGATCGTCGAGCGTGGAGAGGACTTCCTCGACGGGCGTACCCGCGTCGAAGGCGTGCAGCTGGAACAGGTCTATGTAGTCGGTGCCGAGCCGCCGCAAGGCATCGTGGCACGCGGCGATCAGGCGCGAGCGGGAGGAGCCCGCATCACCTGGGCCGTCGCCCATCGGCAGGCTGGTCTTGGTGGACACGATCACCTGGTCCCGGCGGCCTTTGACCGCTTCGCCCAGCACCTCCTCGGACGCTCCGCCGGAGTAGACGTCGGCTGTGTCGAACATCGTGACCCCGGCATCGATACAGATGTCCACGAGACGGCGCGCCTCCCGCGCGTCACTGTTCCCCCAGGCCCCGAAGAGCGGTCCCCGGCCGCCGAACGTGCCGGCGCCGAAGCTGAGCGCGGGGACCTCGAGTCCGGATGCACCGAGTCGCCTGTACTCCACGGGTGGTGGTCCTCCCTCTCACCCACAGACATCATCATTAATGGGTCTGCAGTTCCGTTAGTGGCGGGCTTTACCATAGCAGGCGGAGCAAGCTAACGGAACAGGAGTCCCGTTATGGAGTTTGAGGATGCGGAGCCGGGGACCATGCGCCCGGGAGGGCGCACGGCGCGCGTACGGGCGGCGGTGCTCCGGGCGGCCGGGGACGCCATGGCGGAGGGGGGATTCGCCCACCTGGACCTCGCCGACATCGCACGCCGGGCCGAGGTGGGCAAGACGACCGTCTACCGCCGCTGGGGAACGGTGACCAGCCTCGTGGCCGACCTGCTGCTGGACATGGCCGAGCAGTCGGTACCGCGTTCCGAGACCGGCTCACTGCTCGGCGACCTCAAGGCCAATGCCCGGCTCGTGCAGCGGACCCTGACCGACCCGCGGCAGGGGGCGCTGTTCAAGGCGATGATCGCGGCCGCCGCCTGCGACGCGAGGACGGCCGAGGCTCTGCACCGCTTCTACGACATCCGCGTGCGGGAGTGGGCGCCCTGTGTGCAGCAGGCCGTCGACCGGGGTGAGCTGCCCGAGGGCACCGACGCGCACGAGGTGATCCGCGCTGTTTCCGCCCCCCTCTACTACCACCTGCTGACCACCGGTGACCGCCTCGACGAGGCCGCCGCGGACCAGGCCGCCGAGGCGGCCGCGGCCGCGGCACGCGCGGGAGCGTACCTGCGGGACGCGTGAGGGCCGCCGGGCGGACGGCGGAGCCCGGGTTCGACTCATCACCCCGCACGGGCGCGCCGACTCGGACGGGAGTGCCAAGGGTGGAAACCGCGCAACCCGCACGCTCCCAGGACCGGGCGGTGACACTCTGCTGACGGCCGGCCGGATGACGGCCGAGGCACGGACCGGGACGCAGCGCAGCGCACAGGAGTTCTTCCACGAGGTCCTGGACCAGATCGGCGACGGCTGCCTGGACTGGCCCGACCTCGCCGCCATGGCCCGCGAGCTGTCCAGCCGCCTCGACCTGGACGAGCCCGAGGAGACCAGGCTCTACAACGCCTTCGCCGACCGGTGGCGCGAACTCCAGGCCGGCCTCGACACCGGCGGCGACGGCCGCATCAGCGCTCAGGAGTAGGCCTCAGCCGTTCCGTCCCTGGCCGGGCCCGCGCTGATCAGGGTCGCCGAGGTCCTCTTCGACGCCACCGACAAGGACGGCGACCAGACCGTCGACGCGGACGAGTACCGGGCACTGTTCCGGACCGCGTTCCACCGCGACACCTCCGGCGCCGAGGGAACGTACACCCGCGGCGCATTCGTCAGGGACTTCCTGTCATGGCCGGCCGAAAGGGGTCGACCCCCTACGACCCCCTGCTGACCCAGCGCTGACCCGGTCGTGAACCGGCACACCGCCGGTGCGGGACGGCTACCGCCCCTGGCCGACCGCGCCGGTGTCAGCCGGCATGTCCATGGGCCCAGCGCACTCCGCTCCCGCTCCGTTCTCCGTCCGGTCCCCCGCCGAGGCGGCGCAGCCGCACCTCGACGTGCCCGTCGACGATCCGGGTGTCGAACGCGGGTTGCGGCGCGGTGGCGGGACCGCGTACGTTCCAGCCGTCCGAGAGCCGGAAGACGCTGCCGTGCCACGGGCACTCGACGCACCCGTCGGCGACGGTGCCCTCGGACAGCGGACCCGCGAGATGGCTGCACCGCTCGGCAAGCGCGTGGATGGTCCCGCCCGACTCGCGGACCACCAGCACCGGCACGTCGTCCACGACGCGCCGCACGGGCTGCCCGGCCGGGAACTCGGCCACCGCGCCGACCCGGTACCAGCCCTCACGGACGACGTGCGGGACCTCTTCCGCGTGGTTGGCGCCGGCCGCCTGGCGGTAGGCGAGGTGGCCGCCCAGCATGCCGCCGATCCCGACCGCTGTCAGCCCCAGGAAGCCGCACGTCCGGCCGGCTCCCTTACGGCCTTTGAGACGGCAGGCGAGCGACGCCGCGTACAGACCCACGGCCGCCCAGTTCGCCGCGGCGTGGACCAGGCCCACACGCGCCTGCTCCTGATGGAGTTCCGCCCAGTCCACGGCGCCCGCCAGCGCCGAGGGCGCGGCTGCGGCCAAGCCGACACCGACGAGCACGCCCGCCTCCCGAGAGTGGCCGGGCCACGTGTCGAGCACGGCGGCGGACAGCCAGCTGCCGACCGGCACCTGCACCATAAGCGGGTGGACCGGGTGCCCCAGCCATCTGCCGTGCAGCATGTCCCGGGCGCGTCCCAGCGGCAGGGAGCGGACTCCCGAACGAAGAGGTTCGATCACCGGATCCGCCCAGCGTGCCCGTTCCAGACGGTCCAGGAGCCTCAGCGCTCGGTTCTGCTTCATCCGGCGGCCATGTGAGGTTGCGGTCATGGGCCCCGAGTCCCCCGCCCGCGTACCCGACAAACGGGGGCGGCCCGGGAACCGGCCCACAGCGGCGGGGCTTCCCGCCCCCCTCGGCAAACCCGTGATCCACTTCTCGGAAGGCGTGAGGCACGTACGTCTGGGGGTTTCCCGGCCGTGCACGCCCCCCCCTGCCGAACCTGCGGCACCCAGGTGCCGGGCAGACGGTGAAGTCATGCCCCGTGCGAAGGGGAATCCGTTCCGTACCCTGGCGGCATGCGCATGCGCCCCACTCTGAGCTGGACCCCCACCGAGGACCTGCCGCCGGCCACCACGGATCTCCAGCCGGTCGCCGATGCGCTGAGCGCCGGCGCGGTGCTGGTGCTCAGCGGGGCCGGCATCTCCACCGAGTCGGGCATTCCCGACTACCGCGGCGAGGACGGGAGCCTGAGCCGCCACACCCCGATGACCTACCAGGACTTCACCGCCGACGCCCAGGCCCGGCGCCGGTACTGGGCGCGCAGCCACCTCGGCTGGCGCACCTTCGGCCGCGCCCGCCCCAACGCCGGGCACCGGGCCGTGGCCGCGTTCGGACGGCACGGCCTGCTCTCGGGTGTGATCACCCAGAACGTCGACGGCCTGCACCAGGCCGCCGGCAGCGAGGGCACCGTGGAACTCCACGGAAGCCTGGCCCGGGTCGTCTGCCTTTCCTGCGGTGCCTACAGCCCGCGCCGGGAACTCGCCCGACGGCTGGAGGAAGCCAATGCGGGTTTCGAGCCGGTGGCCGCCGGCATCAACCCGGACGGGGACGCCGATCTCACCGACGCACAGGTCGGGGACTTCCGCGTGGTGCCCTGCGCGGTCTGCGGCGGCATCCTCAAACCGGACGTGGTCTTCTTCGGTGAGGCCGTGCCACCGCAGCGGGTCGAGCACTGCCGCCGGCTGGTCCGTGAGGCGACCTCGCTGCTGGTCCTGGGATCCTCGCTGACGGTGATGTCCGGGCTCCGGTTCGTCCGCCAGGCGGCCGAGGCGGGGAAGCCCGTGCTGATCGTCAACCGGGACCCGACCCGGGGCGACCGGCATGCCCTCGCCCGGGCCGCACTCCCGCTCGGAACGGCCCTCAGCACCGTGGCCGGCCGGCTCGGCATCCCCGTCGACGACGGGACGGCGGCACGGGCCGGAGGATGACGGTGGTGGCGCGTCCGGTTCGTCAGCAGCCTTCTGCGGCGTCTCAGCGAACGGTTCGTTCCGGGATCGCCGGAACGACCTTTCCAGCGATGCTGAGGAGAGCGCTGTCGTCGGGGAGGGCCCCGGACGCGCTCCACACGGTGATGTCGACGTAGCCGCCCCGGTCCTCGCGGTCGAGCGCCACGGACAGTGTCCTGGCCAAGGGGCCTTCCTGAACCGGTCCGCCGGATCCCCCGCTTCCGAGGTTGATCTCGAACTTCATGGTGTGGTCCGAGGAGAAGACCGCGGGCCGGCCCAGGACCGAAAGCGTCCTGACGTCCGTCTCGTTGCCGTACTTCATCAGCTTCACGTACTGGGCGGTCGACAGATCGTTGTACGTGGCCGACACGTTGACGGTGTACGTGTCGAACGCGATCTCGGCCTCCGGCTGGGCGACCTTCCCATCGGTCAGGGCGGCGGTGTCGTTGGTGCCGGAAGCGGTCGTCGCCGTCTCCCCGGGCGTTCCGAGAAGTCGGGCCAGGTCGGGCCGGTTGAGCGCCTCGCAGAGTTCCTCACCGGTCACGGTCCGGGGTGTCTCCTTGTAGGCCTTCGGCAGCTCCTCGTGCTCCCCGTCCGCGCACGTGGCGCGCTGGGGCGTGCCGTCCTCGGACGGCAACACGTGGGGAGCCACCCACAGCGCGACCGCGAGGGCCCCGAACACGGCTACGGCCGCGGCGGCCTGGCCCCACGCGTTGGGCTCCTTCTCCGGAGTGACCGGGCCGGGAAGCGGCCCGGTCACTCCGGACTGGGCCGGGGATTGAACCTGGGGCCGGATCTGCGGCGGAAGCGGCGGCTGGAGCTGAGGCTGCGGCTGGAGCTCGGCGCCGACACCGGCAGCCGCCCCGTCCGCGGAGGCCGCCGCACCCGCGTTCCGGCGTGCGCGCAGGGCCCGGACCACCGTGTGGACACGTATCGCGGTGAACACGAGGAAGACAACGCCGAGACCGGCCGCGCCCCAGTCGTGATCGCGGACGGCGAGATACACGATGCGTAAGCCGAGAACAGAACCGATCACGATGAACACAGGCTCGCGGACCCAGAAGGGCAGGCGGCGGAGGAGGAAGCCAAGCACCCGGTGATCTCACCAGAACGAGATCACGCCCGCCGTGGCGGAAGCCACAGTTCCGGCGTCGGACCACCTCCTGTGGGCGGGCCGCGGTCGCAGCGTCGGGAGCCTGGCGTTCCCCGGGTCGCCGCAGATCATGACATCGGGGTCAGTGGTCGGCCTCACCCAGGTGGTTCATCGCTTCGCGGAAATCGTCGAGAGCGGGGCCGAACTCGCCGGCGGCGGTGTGGAAGGTCGATCGGTCTATGAGGATGATCACGCAGCCCCCTGACCGCGGGGTTGCCGGAGCGTTCGGCCTGGGCGCGGCCGATGGCGAGCATCTCGGCGCGCAGGGCGAGCCCTTCCGCGCGCCGCCCCAGGCGGTACGACTCCCTCTGACAGCTGTGGAGTGCTCCGTACAGGACATCAGCACGGGCAGGATCGGCCGGATCGATGGACCGCGCCGCGGCCACCGCCTCCTCGCAGAGCGCGAGACCGGCCGGGTGCCGCTTCCCGGCGCTGGAGTCGTGGCTCAGGCGTTGCAGGGCCTTGGCCAGGCGGGGCAGATAGGAGGCCGGGCTGACCTGGGCGAGCACCCGGTACGCATCGACTTCCTCACGTGGAGTGCGCCGTCCAGAGGCGAGCAGGATGTTCCGCGCCCGCATGATGTCGTCCTGATCGACTTTCCCCCAGTGATTCATGGCGGAGATTCTGGGTGTCTCGCAGATGCCCAACAAGCCTGTGCGGCTGTGCCGTTCGTCCTACGCAAATACCCTCTGACCTGTCATGATGGGTATGTCATCGCGTCTTGCCGGGATCGGCCGCCGTTCCCTTCGGAGAGCGACGCCGGATCCGGCAGCCGGTGGACGGCCGATCAGGCGCCGCACGTGCTCGAACGTCAACGCGCGCTCGGACGACCGACCATGTCCTCGCTCCTCGTGAGTCACTCTCCGTGCGAACACTAGCTCCCGCTCGGCAGGGACGAAAGGCGATTTACTTCTGCGGGGTCAGTCTCGCCATGACCCGCTGGGGCGGCCGGCCGTCCGGCGCAGCTTCGGACTCGACGAGTCACCGCCCACGACGGCCGCGAACTGACGCCGCCCCGGCGGGCCGCCGCGCGTGGCCGCGTCACCCGGCCTTGGCGCAGATCGCGTAGACGGAGGCGGTGTAGTGCGGCTCGTAGCCGCCGTTCAGGAACCCGGCGGTCCAGCCGACGGGCGTGGTGCCGGAGAGGATGGGGTTGGAGTGCAGTTCCGAACCGTACGACTGGGCGGAGCCCCCTGGCAGGTACCAGCCGCCCCCGGTGGCGATCTCCCCGTCCGGACACGTGGCGTCGACGTCGACCATGTCCAGAACACCGACGTCCTTCGACGCGGTGACCACGTGCACGCCCGCCAGACCGGAGGCTCCGGCGGGCCCCTGCGGACCCGTGGCTCCGACCGGTCCCTGAGGGCCGGTCTCTCCCCGCGGCCCGGTGTCCCCCTTCGAACCGGTGTCTCCCTGCGGACCGGCCGGTCCCGCGGGCCCCTGCGCCCCGGTGTCCCCCTTGGCCCCGGCGGGCCCCGGCGGGCCGGCCTGCGCCCAGGTGACCGACCGCTCGTCGGACCGGCAGGCGGAGCCCGCCTCGACCAGGCGCAGGTGACCGCTCGCGTTCACGCAGCCCTGGATCGTGCCGTCTGCGGCGATGTACGACTGCTGCCCGTCGGTGGCCGACGCGAAGTCGGCGGACGCCACCGCGAGCACGACGCCCATGGCAGCGGTCGCTGTGACGGCACGGCGAAGGAAAGTCACGAGTCCCCCCGGGTTGTGAGCCCGTCGGCCGGAACACCCGGCCGAATCGCCCCAACTATCCCACGTGCAGCACATGTTGACGACGATACGTCGGGCGCGTGCCGAGGACTCGTTCCGCCTGCCCCTGAACCCGAACGGCGGCACCACCGTCTCCGGCGACCGCGCTGACGGGCGGGACCGACGCGACCGTCGAGGGCCGGTGTGCGGCCGAGGAGATGCCCTGGAACCGGCTAGGCGGGCACGTCCACCCGGGCGAGGGAACCTCGCCGGCTTCAGCCGTTCGAGGGTGGGCGCGGCTCGTCGGTGAGGTCCTTGGGAGGGGCCGGATCCAGCGAGACCCGGCGTGGTCCGGTGGCCGACAGCGCGGACAACGTGACCTGCGCCGCGGCTCTGCGCTGCTGCGGTCCACGACCCGACCCCGTCCAGCGGCGCGCGCCTGACCGGGCCGTTGCCGGACCGGGCCAGGATGTGTCTGGGCGGGCGGATATCCCTGCGCTGGGGGAAGCTGAAGAGGTGAGCATCAGTAGCGAGCGCCCGGTGAGCGCTGAGCAGATCTACGCAGCGCTGGCCGCTCTGGCGGCCGAGCCGGTGGCCGATCCGGAGAAGCGGTCCGAGGGGCCGCGGGACGAAGACCGCCTGCAGCTGCTGGGCAGTCTGCTGGCGAAGACGGAGCTCGAGATCACCGCCGCGACCCGGCTGACCGAGGAAGAGGAGATGGAAGACGTCCTCGAGACGTTGCTCGGCTGGGGAGAACAGCTGGGAACGGATCCCGGCCTCGCGGTCAACGTGCTGACGAACAGGCTCCAGCGCACCGCGCTGCAGGTGTCGGAACCGGAGGAGGAAGAACTGCCTCCCGGCCGGGAGGCCGCCTTCGCCGCGGCCATGACAGCGGTCTACGCGCTCAGTGCCCAGTTGCACGCCGAGCGCGGCGACACGGAGGGAACCCGACGCGCTCTGAGCGGGGCGGAGGAAGCCCTCATCGACATCCTTCAGGGCATGCACGACCTGCGCGTCGCCATCGGTGACGCGGCCGGGCCGGAGGACAAGGCCGACAGCTGATCCGGCCTGCCCCCGGGCGAGGCGCGGACCGGCGCCGGACCGGCGCCCGCCGCGGTCAGAGGTCGAGCGGGAGAGCGGCGAGTCCGGCGCGGGAGCTGATACCCAGCTTGCGGTAGCAGTTCCTCAGGTGAAAGTCGACGGCGTGTACGCCGGCCCGGCCGGGTGAGCCGGCCGTCCGGGCCGGACACCGGACGTGTGGCGGCTACAGCTTCCAGGCACGCAATTCGTCCGCGACCTCCTGCACCCCGATACGGGTGTCACGGATCTTGCGGACGAGGTCGGAGAGGGCGCCGTAGGGGGGATCGATGCCTTCACCGGACTGGTCCATGTACTGGGCGGCGATGAATGCCGCGTACAGGCTGTTGCGGTGCGGGAGGGGTTCCAGGCGGACGATCGTGTGCATCAGGGCGGCGGCGCGCCAGGCCGCGTCCGGGTCGGCGGCCGCCAGGGTGGGGAGCCGGGTCCTGTGGCGGGCGACGGCCGCCACCAGCGCGGAGTAGTCCGAGACGGTGAGGTCGTCCCGGCCCAGAGCCGCCTCCTGGACATCGAGCAGCCAGGAAACGTCGATGTAGAGGTGCATCAGGCGGCAGCGGCTCCGTTGCCACGCCGGGCGGGCGGCACCTCGTCGGGGAAGGCCTGGTCGAACTCTTCGCGCAGCCGGTCCGCCCAGTCGGCGGCACCGGCGACGAACTGCTTGCGCTGCATCTCGCGGACGCCGAGGTCGTGCAGGTACTGCTTGAGGCTCTTGCCCTCAGCGGCAGCCGCGGCCCGCACGCCCTGGAGTTCCTCGTCGGTGAAGGACACGTTCAGGGATGGCATGCACGCATGGTACCTACTAGGTGCCACCGGTGGGTAGCCGGATCCGCCGGGCCGACGGCGGGGGAGCTCGGCGACGGCCGCCGCACCCACCGACCGGCGGCACCCCCTCACTGTGCGCGTCCAGCACGCGATCCGCTGATGTGGGCGAAGCGCCCCCCGGTGTTATTCAATGAGGTGTGCGGTCAGGGCTCTCGGGGCCCCGTCGCACGGGTCCGAGTACGGCCCCGGCGCTGCGCCGGAGATTGCTGAGAAAGCCGCATGGACTCCACACCCACCCCCTCGTCCCCGTCGCCGTTCGAGCTGGTCAGCAGCGCCCTGGGGCGCTACATCCCGCGCGGCGCAGCGGCAGGGGCCGGTGGGTCCGGCGACGCGCAGGGCGAGCGCGCCACCAGCCGGCGCGCACCCGAAGGCCCGGCCGCGGGCCGGCAGGACCAGATTCTCGGCGCGGTCAACCTGGACGAGGATCTGAGGATCACCCGCCGCAATCTCGACGCCCCGGTGTTCGCCGGCCTGGACGCCGCGACCGGAAGCCCGTTCGTCGATCTCCTGCCTTCCGGGGACGTACCGACGGTCACACGCCGCTTGCGGCAGGTGCTGGAGACCGGTGAGGCGCACGTCGCCCGGATCCAGCGCCTGCGGCGCGGCGACGGGTCGGAGCTGGTGGTCTCGATGAGCATCCTGCCCGCCGCGGCACCTGAGGAGGGCCTGACCGTCTCCTTGATCGCCATGGCCAAGAGGCTGCACCTGTACGCCGCCGAGACCGCGATCGGCACCTCGCTGGACATCGGCGAGACCGCGCAGTCGCTGGCGGAGTCCCTGCTCGCCTGGGGGGACGTGGCCGCCATCGACCTCGACTTCGCCGTGTGGACGGGCGAAGGCGTCAGCGACCGGCCGCACGGGCGCATCCGGCTGCGGCGGGCAGCCCTGGTGCCGGACCGGGCGTGGCCCGACGGCTACGTGACTCCGGGTGACGATCTTCCCAGCGACGCCAGTCGCCTGCTGGCGCAGGCCGTGCGGCGGGACGACGCCCCGCAGACCATTGTCGTACCCGACCGGGAGTCGGTCGAGCGGGTACTCGGCAGCCCGCGAGTGGTGCGTGCCCTGGTGCCCGGTGACCGGTCGGCGGGTGTGGCGTGCATACCGCTGGTCCTGGACGGCACTCCGCCCGTCGTCCTGGGCGTGGCGGAGGTCTGGCGGCGGGCGGACCGCCCCTTCCGCGACAGCGAGCTGCTCGACCTGCAAGAACTGGTGGCCCGGACCGCCCATCACGTCGACCTGGCCCGTCAGCACCAGCGCGAGCACACACAGGTGCTGGCGTTGCAGCGCCGGCTGCTGCCCCGGACCGGCGGCGACACCATCGAGATCGCCAGCGTCTACCAGCCCGCCACCCCGGACAGTGCGGGCGTCGGCGGCGACTGGGTGAACAGCTTTCCACTGCCGGACGGACGTACCGCGCTGGTGGTCGGTGACGTCGTCGGGCACGGTCTGGGAGCCGCGGCCACCATGGGCCAGCTGAGCATGGAGGCCCGGGCGCTGCTGTCCGCGGGGCTGGCGCCCGACGAAGTGCTGGAGCACCTGGACAAGACGGTGTCGCTGCTGGACGACCCGGAGTCCGGGCTGGCCGCAGGGTACAGCGCCCTCGGGTCGACCTGCTGCATCGTCCTCTACGATCCGGTCAGCCACCACGTGGTGATGTCCAGCGCCGGCCATCTCCCTCCGGTCCTGGTCTCCCCGGACGGGCGGGCCGGCCCGCTCGCGGTCCGCCCCCACCCCGGGCTGGGTGCCGAGTTCGCGCTGCGGGAGCCGTTCGACGTGCACACCTTCGGCGCACCCCCGGGCTCTCTGCTCGCCCTCTACACCGACGGTCTGGTGGAGGATCCGGCCACGTCGATCGACGAGGGAATCGGCAGGCTGGCGGACGCCGTGTCCACGGTGCACCCCTGGGACGGCCTGCAGGAAGCCGCCCGGCACGTCGTCTCCACGCTGGCACCCGCGCGCCAGCGCGATGACGTGACCCTGCTGCTCGCTCGGATGATCGGCTACCGCAAGGGGGACACCGCGACCTGGCGGCTGCCCGCCCGCGACGACGCACCCGCCCGTGCCCGCGCGCAGGTGTCCGCGCTGCTGCGGCAATGGCACACCAGGGACGACACCCGGAACAACGTGCTGCTGCTGATCAGTGAGCTGGTCACGAACGCGGTGCGCTTCGCCACCGGTCCTCTCACGATACGGCTGATCAGGACCGGTCACGGCCTGCTGTGCGAGGTGGGCGACACCGGCAACGGCAGGCCTCGTCTGCGCCGGGGCGGCCTCCTCGACGACGGCGATCGGGGTCTGCACGTCGTGCACAAGCTCACCACCCGGTGGGGGGTGCGGTGGACGGACACCGGCAAGGTGGTCTGGGCGGAAGTCGCGAGGTGACGCGGCTGCGGGGCGGGGGCGCGGCCGGCACGCGGGAGCGCGGCGGGGGCATGGGCGGCGCGCGCGTCACCTCACCCGGCCGGTGATGCGGGCGACCCCTTGGCCGGTAGGGGACCCACAGCCCCGCGCTACAGCCACTCCCCTTCCAGGGCGGTGGCGGTGAGGCCCGGTGCCGCCGCGTACAGGACGGTGCGGTTGCCCGGCTTCTGTCCGGCGTCGTGCGCCCGCCGCAGGATGTCGAACACGGCGGCGCCCCCGCGGTTGCCGCTGGTGTAGCTGTCCCGGCTGTGGTCCAGCAGCCCCGCCGGCCAGGTGTCCGGCATCGTCTGCTCCATGTACTCCAGCACCCGGGTACCGCCGGGGTGCGCGAGCAGCACGTCGGGGTGCCAGGAGCCCGGGTGGTCCTGGAAACGGACGCGCAGCCACTCCCACATCGCGGCGACCGTCTCCTGTACGGCGCGCGGCCCGCGCCGGTCCATCACGAAGTGGGTGCCGTCCGCCCGCGTGTCCAGGCGGTGCAGGTCCTGGGTTCCCGGCAGGGTGTGGTGCCAGGCGGTGTCCAGCCGCAGCACCGACTCCCGCCGCGGGCGACCGGTGACCACGGCGGCGACCGCGGTGTCCGCGAACAGCAGCCGGACGATCAGGGACTCCAGTGTGTCGTCCGCGGGCTGGTAGGTCGTGCTCAGCGCCTCCGCGATCACGACCAGGACCACCCGGTCGGGGTCCGCGGCCACGAGATCCGCCGCCAGCGCAAGGGAACGGGTCCCCGCGATACAGGCCCACTGGGTGGCCGGCAGCAGCATCACGTCGTTGCGGAGCGAGAGCTTGTTGGCCAGGGCGATGTCCAGACCCGGCAGCGCCGGAGTGGTGGAGTTACTGGTGATCAGGCAGTCGATGTCCGCTGTGTCCAACCCGGCGATCTGCAGGGCCCCGCGCGCCGCACGCTCTCCGTAGGCCTGCACGGCCTCCCAGGCGGGCGCGGTGCGCTCCTGGATGGTCTGTGGCGCGGGTATCGCCTCCAGGGCCGCGATCACCCGGTCCACGTCCTGCTGGGTGAACCCGTCACGTGCCAGCGCCTCTTGGGCCGGCCCGATGCCGACGGCCCGCAGGTCGCTGCCGTTGCCGGGCGCGACGGCCGTCTCCAGTGGCAGCATCCACCCGCGGGTCTCGATGCCCGTACTGGCCGCGATGCTGTCGATGCGCGATGCCCATGCCGCGTGCGGGTGCCGGGCCCGCACCTCCGCCAGGATCTGGCTGGTACGCACGGCGTGCTCACCGTGTATCACGGCAGGAGGACAGAGGTAGGCGGCCATGGTCGGCACCTTTCCGAGGGAAAAAGGAGGAGGGTCACGGGTGCTATGACGTGGGCCACTTCGGAACGCCACGCCCAAGACATCGCCGACGCACTCCACTTCGGGAACGCCGGCGTCCGCTGCAAGCATGGACACCAAATGGACATTTGCGCTGTGACTTAGACAACTCGGGCGGGAATTGGGGGGTGTGACACATCGCACACCACAGAAACGGTTGCCCCCGGAGGGGGCTCCGCAAAGCTCACCTGACAGGTCGTCAGCCCTGAGGCGGCCGTCCGGGAGGGCGCGGTTCCCGTCCGTCCTCCCGAAGCGTGCGGCAGTGCGAAGCCGGCGCGCAGCCGGTCCGCCCGGTACAGGACTCCGCTCAGGCGGCCCGCGCAGGCTCCACCAGGAGTTCCCCGTCCTCGTCCGCCGCTGCCGGCGGGCCCGACGCCTGTGGTCCGGTAGGTCGCCCTGGTCAGGCGGCGGGCCACCCTCTCGACTCGTGCTCGCCGAAGAAGTCAGCCTGGACCGCACCGTCGTGACCTGCCTGCTCGACGATCCCGAGGCCAACGGGCTCATCACCCGAAGCGACATCAGCCAACGGGACGAGGAGCAGCTGCGCTCACTGCTCTCCCGCCCGGCCCGGACCGCCCAGCGCGGATCGATCGCCCCCTGACGAGGCGGCCTGCTGAAAGGCAGTCATCGAAAACCAGGTCGACGGCGGCCACCGCGGCACCCGATCATGCGTTCATGCCTCTGGAAGACACCCTTGCCCGAGTCGACGCGGACCTGGCTGCCGGCCGGGTTCCCGTCGCGCGCCAGCGCCTGCGTGGGCTGGTGTCGTCCTTTCCGGACGACCTGGTGCTGCGTCGGCGCCTGGCCGAGGTGTACCGCCTGTACGGAGAGCCTGCGGAAGCGGGCCGCTGGATGTACCTCGAACAGGACCGGGACGCAGCGGAGACCTCCGCGTTCGAGGCGAGGTACCCCACAGCTCCGCAGCGCATGCGGGCACTTGCCTGGCAGGGCCCGGAGTCGCTTGCCCGGACGGCCTGTGCCAGGGAGCAACTCGCAGCAGTACGGGAAGCCTGCTCCGCTGCCATGGGACGCCCCGTCGGCTGGGACACGCCGGCGTCGGACGAGAAGGCGGCCGGCGACAAAAGCCCCTTCGCCGACTTCCTGGCGGGAGCCGGATGTCTGGTGGCGGTCCTTGCGTTCCTCGCCGTCTGGGTGAACGGACTTGTCGCCCTCTTCGACTGACTCAGCCGCCGCCGTGGCAGATCCGGCGGCCGTCTACCCGGACCGGGTCCGCCCGGCGCTGCGCCGGAACGGTGCGATGATCTTCCGTACCGCCGCGGCGGCACCCCAGTCGTCGTCGCCATGGGCGATGATGCTGAGGAGCTCGCGCAGATGGAGGAGAGGCATCCGTTCCTCCCAGCCGTCCTGGACTCCGGCGGCCTCCTGGTAGGCGGCGAAGAACCGGTCGCCGGCGGGCGGCCGCGGCGAGCACCACAGCATGCTGAGGTCGACCTCCGGCCAGGTGTAGGACACGGCGGGGTCGATGAGAACCGGGGCGCCCTGATCGGTGGCGACGATGTTCTCCCGCCACAGGTCACCGTGGGTCAGGCAGGCAGGCCGGGGCGGTACGAGTTCGGGCAGGGCTGCGCACAGCCGCTCCAGTGCTCGGCGCTCCTCGCGGTCGAACGCGGCCTCGACCAGCGGTTCCGGTAGCCAGCGCAGGATGCGCCGTTCGGCGAAGAACGTGTGGCCGTCCGTCTCCCAGGCGTTCTCCTGCCGCATACGGCCCAGCCAGCCGTCGCGGTGCCAGCCGAACCGGTCGGTGACGGTGGACATGTGCAGCGCGGCGACCATGCGAGCGAGCTGCTCCCAGAAGCTCGCGTCGTCGCGACGCGGCCTCATCCTTTCGAGTACGAGCAGCCGCGGAGACGCACACAGTACGTCCGGGGTGTTCACCCCTCCCTGGCTGCGGAGTTCCGCCAAGCCCGTGGACTCGACGGCGAATATGTCGGACTCCGGCCCCAAAAGGGTCTTCGCGAAGACCTCGGTACCGTCCTGAAGAGTGATCAGGCCCGCTACGGCGACCACTCCGCCGGTGGCCGCCTCCACCTCTTCAGCGGCGAAACCCGCTTCCCGGAGCCGCTCGGCAAGTATCTCCTCCTGTGGCATTCGACCAGGAAACCACGGCTGTGGTGGTGACTGATAGACACCACAGAGCCCGAAGTCACCGGGGGACGGCACCCGTCAGGCAGGGTGCCACGCCCGGTCAATGCGGGCGTACTCGGCCGAGCCGGCGTGCTGCCCTGGGCCTGGCGGAACCTCGGTCGGCAGCGGCCGTGGAAAGGACCGGCCCGCGTTGGGGCGGGTCCTCGGGCGTCGAGCCCAGCAGCCCGACGGCCTCGGGGCGAGCACATCCGGATCACCGAGGTTCGTCTGCAGCAGACGTCGGCATGATCGACCCACTCGCCCCCGCGACCGAACACCCGCACCTGGTCCATGACTTCGACGACGAAGGCAGCGAGCCCCGCGACATCAGGTCAGCTCAGCGTCTGGGTGAGCTCGCTTCGACTCGCTGAGTGGACGATGCGGCCATGGGCGCCGTTGACGATCGGCATGTAGGGCGGGACGTGGCCGCACTCGACGTCGGCGATGATCGGCAGGTTCAGGGAGCCGAGAGCGTCCAGGACGGCTGCGCGCTGGCTGAGGGAACTGCTGTCCGGTGCGCTGGTCCGGCCGACGATAATCGCGTTCGCGCGGTCGAAGAATCCGGCGAGCCTCATGCCATGCAGGTTTCGGCAGATGGTGAAGGCATCGTGTTCGGCTGCCTCCACATAGACGAGGAGCCCCTCCGGGGACTCGTCGCGGGCGAAAGTCGTGACATCCAGGTAGCGCGTCCCCGCGAGATTGCACAGCATCTCGATGCAGCCGCCGATCAGCCTGCCCTCAGCCTCCACGGCGCCACCGCCGTCGAGCCGGATCCAGGTGCCCTGCGCATCGAGCATGTACTCGCGAACATCGGGCAGTGCGGCGAAGTCGTCGAAGCCTGTGCTCCGGTGGCGGCCGGGCGACCTCTGGGTGAACGTGTGGCCCGAGGGGGCGGCGACGATGTCGAGCCACGACAGCAGTCCCTCGGGCGCTCGGTAGGGCGTTTCCATGAGGTTGCTGCCGTGGAGAGTCGCCGTGCCGGTGAGCAGGGTCAGCGGTGTGATGAGGGTAGAGATGTCGGAGAACCCGACGAACCAGGTCGGCTCCGCCTCGCGCAGCCGCTCCCAGTCGAGCAGCGGGATCAGGTCGATCGCGGTCTCTCCGCCCCACGGCGGCACGACGGCCCTGATCGTGGGATCCACCAGCATCGACATCAGCTCGCTCGCGCGCTCGGCACCCGAGGCGCTGACGTGCCCGAAACCATCCATACACTGCCCGACGACAACCTCGTACCCGCGCGCTTGCACATCACGCACGGCACCATGCAACCGCTCACGCAGCTCCATCTCGACTCCGCTCGACGGAGCAGTCACACCGACCCGGTCACCGGGGCGCAAGGGGCGCGGGTATCGAACTGCCATGCGCCGGATCCTGGCACGGCAGCCTGCCGGGACGACAGCGAGTTTGCGGCTTCGAGCGGGGCGTCTGCCGGGACAGCACAGCTAGAAGCGTCCTGAAGATCTTGAAATCGCGCCCGGCTTGCACCGGTTCACGGCGATTGACATTTACCGGCAATCCAGAGCAAGCCGGGCGACTGGAGCAAGATCTTCATCGGGCTTCTAGCTCGGGCCGATGGCCGCCTCGATGTGGTCGAGTTGGGCGGCGAGGAGCTCTTCGAATGCGGCACGGCGGTCTGCCCCGAGGGGGCGGACGTCACGGGCGAAGTGGGCCAGGGCGGGGAAGCGTTCGGGGTCGGCGCCCAGTACCGCGACCCGGAACAGCTCCATTCCCTGTTCGTACTCCGTGGGAGTGATGGTGCTGACCTCGGCCTCGGAGGCGATCAGTGCGGCGATGAGGACCGCGATCCGGTGGTAGCGCGCCGGGACCTCCTCATCGGGCAGTCCGGACACTCGCAGGGCCTGCAGCACCTCTTCCATGACCAGCCGCGAACCGGTGCCGCCTGACGCATAGCGTCCCCAGACCGCGGCGAGCTGGGGCTGCCGGCCGAAGGCCTCCCTCACACGCAGGGCCAGGGCGGTGATGCGCCGCTTCCAGTCACCCTCGGGCCGGTAGCCGTCCATGGCGGCCACGAGGATCCGGTCGGCGACCGCCCGCAGCAGTTCCGTCTTGCTGCGGAAATGCCGGTAGAGGCTGGAGGAGTCCGTGCCGAGGGTCGCGGCCAGCTTGCGCACGCTGAACGAATCGGCATCGCTCGTGCGCAGCAGCTCGGCCGCCGCATCCAGGATCTCCTCGGTCGACCAGCGCCTTCTGTCTGCCATCCCGCTCCTCTCGCCGATTCTCAGCCTAACCTATGCACTTGGTGTTGCACGCACCGCGTGCATAATGGGTGCCATGAGGAACCCACTGGATCCCGCGAAGCTGAACGCCGCCGTCGAAAACGTCCACCGCGCCGGGATGCCGGGCCTGTTCGCCGAGGTACGTGACGGCGACCAGGTCTGGCGCGGTGCCGCCGGGGTCGCAGACCTCGCCACCGGTCGCCCGGTCACGGCCGACATGCGGCACCGTGTCGGCAGCATCACCAAGACCTTCACCGCCGCCGCGGTGCTGCAGCAGGTCGAGGGTGGCCTGATCGGTCTCGACACCGCGATCGGCCGGTACCTCCCGAGGCTGGTTCCCGGAGAACGCGGTGCCGCGATCACGGTCCGGATGCTGCTCAACCACACCAGCGGACTCGCCGAGTACCTCCCCCGCGCCTATCCCTCCCTCACGGCGCTCCCCGTCCTCGCGGACACCGGGCCGCAGAGCCTGGACGACAACCGGCTCACGCGGTTCCACCCCACCGAACTGATCGAGATGGGGGTCACCGCACCTGCCGTCGGCGTCCCGGGCGGCGCTCCGGGGGTGTACTCCAACACCAACTACCTGCTCCTCGGCGCGCTTCTGGAGCAGGTGACGGGAGCCGCAGCCGAGCAGTGCATCACCCGGAACGTCATCGAGCGCGCCGGGCTCCGGCACACCGAACTCCCCACCGGACCGTACGTCACCGGGCCGCACTCACAGATGTACGAGGCGTGGTTCGGCATGATCGACCCGCCGCGCGACTACAGCGTCTATGACATGTCATGGGTGGGGCCGGCGGCCGCACTGATATCGACCGTCACGGACCTCAACCGTTTCTTCGGCCTGCTGCTGGCCGGTGAGATCGTCAGCCCGTCGTCGCTGGCGCAGATGCGGCGCACCGTACCCGTCGTCTCCCAAGAAGGAAGGGTGATCGAGTACGGCCTCGGGCTGCACCCGATGGAGGCTCCCGGCCAGACGGCCTTCTGGGGGCATGGCGGCATGGTCTGGGGCGCTGGAGCGCTGGCCATGACCCGCGCCGACGGCAAGCGGCAGATGGCCGTCGCGGTGAACCTGCAGAGGCCGAACAAGCTCGACTCCGCGGGCAAGCCGCAGCCCCACCCCATCGACGACGCGCTCGAGGCCCTCTACCGCACGGCGATGCACGGCTGACGGGACCGCGGGGGTCGCCTTCTCCGGGCGGCGGGCATGCCGGGACGGGAGGCCGAGGTGGCGGCACTCCCTGCCGGCACGAGCGGACGTGGACACGGCGTCTGCGGCCGCCGCACCGCCGCCACCCGGCTCCGCTCGGCTCGGCTCGGCCGGGACTTCACACACGGGCCGACAGCACCGGAGCGCAGGTTCACACGGTGCCCGGCCGGCGAGAAGGATCGCCCCGGACGGCTCAGTGCCGGCCTGGGGTGCGGTGCCGCACGAAGCTGATGGGGGCGAACCCCTCGCCCGCGCGTGGCGCCCGGGTCCAGGACCGCGTGGTAAAGGTGCTCAGCCTGCCTTGGGTCAGGGCGAAGCACGGCAGCGAGAGCCCGAGTTCGTTGTGCAGGGCCTCCAGCACACGCCGCTCACCGTCCGGTTCAGTGGGCCCCGGACGGAAGAGCCGTGCGGGGTCCAAGGGGGCGGGTACCGCGCCGGAGCGCTCGGTCTCCGTGCCCCGTGCGGTGAACGAGAAGAGCTGCGCGGAGCCAGCAGATGGCGGAGCTGGTTCAGCAGGACAACGCTCTGTGGCCGCCCGGGGCGCCGAGGCGTTGCACGCGCTGGTGATCCGCCGGTCACCGACGCGGCACCGGCGTGGCACGGGCCGAGCGGCCACCCGCCGACGGCGGCCTCGGCTCGGTTGCGGCCCAGGCCGGTGCCGCGCACCGGGTCCTGCTTCGAGCCGTTGCTCCGCCGGCGGGGACGCCCGTCCGGGGACCGGGCCGACGCGCGTGCCCAGCTCTCCCCTCGGACGGTGGGAGCAGGCCGCCGCTCCCGGCAGGCGCGCCGAGAAGCGGCGCGCCGCGGGGCAATCCTGCCGCACGTCTTGCCTCCGCCCGTCCGGCGCCCTACATTCCGGAAAACTGCTGGGAGCGCTCCCATCGCGCTTCCCGTCGTCAAGGAGGAACCCCCATGATCACTCGAACAAGGCCGGTGACGCTGGCGCTGCTGACCGTGCTGGCATCCCTGTGCGGCCTGCTGTCCGTGGCGTTACCCGCCCACGCGGACACCACCCTGTGCGACCAGTACGCCTCCACCACCATCCAGGGCCGCTACGTGGTGCAGAACAACCGCTGGGGCACGAGCGCGACCCAGTGCATCAACGTCACCGGCAGCGGCTTCACCATCACCCGGGCGGACGGCTCCGTGCCGACGAACGGCGGCCCCAAGTCCTACCCGTCGGTCTACTACGGCTGCCACTACACGAACTGCTCGCCGGGAACCAACCTGCCCAAGCAGCTCAGTTCGATCGGCAGCGTACCCACCAGCACGTCCTTCACCTACGCCGGCGGCGCCGTCTTCGACGCCTCGTACGACGTCTGGCTGGACCCGACGCCCAAGACCAACGGAGTGAACCAGACCGAGATCATGATCTGGTACAACAAGGTCGGCTCCATCCAGCCCGTCGGCTCCCAGGTCGGCACCGCCAGCGTCGGCGGGATGTCCTGGCAGGTGTGGACCGGCTGGAACGGCACGAACAACGTGATCTCGTTCGTGTCGTCCTCCTCGCTCTCGAGCTGGAGCTTCAACCTCATGGACTTCGTCACTCAGACGATCAACCGTGGCCTGGCCACCCGCTCCTGGTACCTGACCAGCATCCAGGCCGGTTTCGAGCCGTGGTCGGGAGGGACGGGTCTGGCGGTGAACTCGTTCTCGGCTTCCGTGAATTGACATGCGAATGTCTTAATCTCGCCGTCCGATCACCCCCACCGAAGGATGGTCACGTGCACCCGCCTCACCGTCTGTCGAGAAGGACCCTGGTGACGGCTGCCGCGGCAGGTGTGATCGCCGCCGTCGCCACGCCCGCGCGGGCGTCCGGCACACAGACCCGGTTCCACACAGCGGGCCGCGTCGAAAGAAGCTCGGACGGATCGGTGCGGTACACCTGGCCGGGCGTCTCTTTCGAAGGCCGGTTCCGCGGTACCGGCGTAGGCATCGTCCTGGACGACCCGTACAACGACTACGACGTCCAGATCGACGGACACCACGCCACCACACTGGTCATCCCCGGCCGGACCACCTCGTGGATCACCGGGCTGCCCGACACGGAACACGGCGTTCGACTCGTCAAACGCACGGAGAGCCCATGGGCCGCCGGCCGCTTCGGCGGATTCGTCGCCGCGCCCGGGGGAACGATCCTGCCCGGCCCCCGGGCGCGCGGCAGACAGATCGAGTTCATCGGCGACTCGTACACGGCCGGCTACGGCAACGTCTCCGGCACCCGCGACTGTTCGGCCATCGGAGGTGTCGACCGGAACAGCAACGCCGACCTGAGTTTCGGTGCTCTCACCGCCCGGGACCTCGGCGCCGACTACCAGATCAACGCCTACTCCGGCCGGGGCATGGTGCGCAACTACGACGGCACCGGCCCCGGCACCGACTTCCGCACCTACTACGACCGAGGCCTGCAGAACGTCGACGGTGACGTCTGGCGCGATCCGGGCACCTGGCGGCCACAGGTCGTCGTGATCGGCCTGGGCATCAACGACTTCTCCACCCCTCTGCACGCCGGCGAGCCGTGGAGGTCGGCGGACGAACTCGTCGACGCCTACACGGCCGCCTACCACGGCTTCCTCGACAAGCTGCGGCACAGGTACGGCCCCGGGACGTTCCTGGTGGTCAGCGCCACCAACCTCGGCAACACCACCGCGTTCGCCCGATCCGCCCAGCACATCGTCGAAGAGCGCAACCGCCAGGGCGACGAACGGGTGCGCTACTGGTACTACGACGACCCCCGCCTCGATCACCTCGGCTGTGACTGGCATCCCTCCGCCGGCGATCACCGCGTGATCTCCGGTCTGCTCCTCGACTACCTCACCGGCCTGCCGCTGCGCTGGTGACACATGGTGCATGGTGCACAATCGGGTAGGCGTGCTGGAGGGAAAGAGCGTCCCACGGAGGTGGACCATGTCCGCTCGACACATCCAGCGCGCCTACTCGTTCGTGTGCCTCGACTGCGGACACGGATGGGAGAGCACGTATGACAGAGACATCACCGTTGATCAGTACGGGCGGATGGCCGCCGCTTACCGTCTCGGCGGCAGTGGCGTGTCCTCTCCGCTGCAGTCGCCCCACTGCCCGGCGTGCGAGAGCCGCACGATCCGCATCATGCGCCCGGGGCGCGTCGCGGGAGCGCACCTGTACGAGCGGTGAGCGGCGGCCGGAGGCGGGGGCAGGGGAGGCCTGACCGAAGCCCCGTTCGTTGCACAGAACAAAATATGTGCCTTCGCAGCCCGTCCGGGTGAGCACGGCGTGCAGTGCGTCCGTACCTTTCGGTGACGCAGGAACCGACCCGGAAGACGCGAGTGGTGCGACGACACGTGAACGACCGCAGGCACATGACCGGCTCGCTCCTGGCGGTGGTCGCCGTGCTTGTCGGCACCCTTCTCGCAGGTGCGGCACCCGCCTCGGCGCACGCGGTGCTGACCGGCAGCGACCCGCGCGACGGAAGTGTGGTGACCACCGCGCCGAGACAGGTCACGGCGACGTTCGACGAGTCGGTCGCGCTCGTCGGGGACTCCCTGCGGGTGCTCGACCCCGACGGCCGTCCGGTCACGGCGGGCGGTCCACAGCATGCGCAGGGGCGGGGCAACACCGCCCGGGTACGGTTGACGAGCGGTCTGGGACAGGGCACGTACACCGTGTCCTGGCGGGTGGTCTCGGCCGACAGCCACGCCGTGTCCGGCGCCTTCACCTTCTCCGTCGGCAAGCCGTCCTCGACCCGGGCCACGGCCGGTTCCGGACCGGCCGTGGATCCGGCCGTCCAAGCGTTGTACGGCGTCGGCCGCTATGTCGCCTACGGCGCTCTGGCTCTGCTGATCGGCGTCGCCGTGTTCGTCCTGGCCTGCTGGCGCTCGGCCACGGCCGTGCGGGTGGTACGACGGCCGTTCGTGATCGGATGGTGGGCGCTCGTGGTGTCCACGGTTGCGCTGGTGCTGTTGCGCGGGCCGTACGACAGCGGCGACGGACCGGGCGGGGTGCTCGACGTGGGGTTGCTGCGGCGGGTGGTGGACAGCCGGCCGGGGATCGCCCTGCTGATCCGGCTGTTCCTGCTGCTGGTGGCGGCCGCGCTGGTGCGACGCCGGCTTCCGGTGCCGAAGCCCTCTCGGCGTGTCGTCGCAGCCGGCGGGGTGCTCTGCCTCGGCCTGGCCGTGACCTGGGTCGCGGCCGAGCACGCCGCCGCCGGCATCCAGGTCCCCGTGGCCATGGTCTCCTCCGTGCTGCACCTGCTGGCCGTGGGGGTGTGGCTGGGCGGCCTGACCGCGCTGCTGGTCGCCCTGTACCGGGCGCCGGCCGAGGACCCGCTGCCGCCCGCCGCCGTCGCCCGCTTCTCGCGTATCGCCCTGACCTCGGTGGCCGTACTGACCGTCACCGGCGTCTACCAGTCCTGGCGCGGGCTCGGCTCCTGGGAGGCGTTCTCCACCCCCTACGGCAGGATCCTCGCCCTCAAGCTCTGGGCGGTGACGCTGATGCTGCTGGCGGCGTCGTACTCGCGGCGCTGGACGGCCCGGCTGCCGCAGGTGAAGACGGAGCGACGGGTGACGGTGACGGTGGGCGCCGACGAGGCTCCCGCTCCCTCCCCCGTCGGCGTGAGCGAGGCGCCGGGGTCCGGTCCCGAGGTGCCCCGGCGCGGGCTGCGGCGATCCGTGCTGGCCGAGGTGACGATCGGCGCGCTGGTCCTCGTGCTCACGACCGTCCTGACCGGTACCCGGACGGGGCGGGCCGCCGAGGAGGCCGCCGCCACGGCGACCAGGGTGCCCGGACAGCCCGACATCTCACTGACCCTGATTCCGTACGACACCGGCAAGGACACCCTCTCCGGACGCGGCAAGGTCCAGGTGACCCTCGAGCCGGGCCGGGTGGGCCGGAACGTGGTCGAGGCCCTGGTCTACGGCGCCGACGACAGCCCCGTCTCCGTCCCCGAGCTGCGCCTGACCTTCACCCACGAGGGCCGGCGGATCGGCCCGCTGGACGCACGGCTCGCCGACGAACGCGGTTACTGGGGAAGCGACACGCTCAACCTGCCGCTCTCGGGGACCTGGACGATGAAGGCCACCGTCCGTGTCTCCGACATCGACCAGGTCACCGTGTCGAAGACCGTGACGATCGGGCGATGAGCGGCGTCCCGTCGGCCTAGGGCCGCCGCGGTCGGGGTGAGCCGGCGTCTGAGGGCTCCGCGGACGGACCGGAAAGCCGGTAGGAGCGGACGACGGCACTGAGGCTCGCGACGACGAGGGCGGCAGCCCACGGGGCCAGATCGCGCCCCGGCACGCCGGCTCCCGTCTCCACCCCGCGCGGGGGTACCCGTCCTTCGGGGTCGTGGACGACGGCGAGCGCGTCTCCGGGCCGAGTCGTCCGCCCGCAGCCGCGCCAGATGCGCACCTTGAGCGGTACGCCGTCGGCGTCCACCACCGAGCACAGGTACCGGGCTTTCCCGCCCTCGGCCGCCGGGCCGTCCGCGACCGACGTCACCACCACGGACCGCACCTGCCCGCGTTCCGCGAGCACCACGCCGGCGGCGGCCTGCGGAGCCTGGAGCGCGAGATGGGCACCGAGCAGCGCGGCGATGCCGACCAGCGCGCGTCCGGCACCGACGAGGCAGAGATACAGGGTGAGGGCCGCGACGCACACCAGGCCCGCCGCGCCGTCGGCCAGCGAAGGCCTGCCCGTCCAGGCACCGAAGAGCGTCGTACCGACGATCGCCACGGCACCGAGGGCCCCCACGAGGAGCCCCTCCCCCACCAGCCACCAGGGCGGCAGCCCGACGAACTCCGCGGGCCCCCACACCGCTGTGCGCAGGTGCGCCATGAGGGGGAGCTGAGCCGGAGACGAGGGCCGATACCATCGGCGCACCGGTATCACCCCGTCTCCTCCCTCCGTCCGCCGGACGGCGCCCGACCGCGCACACCCGTTTCACTTGCATTATGCAATATTTGCCGGGATTCGCAGAAGGGGGCCCGGCGTCCGCGAGCGAACGGCACGCTGTCGCCCTCAACGGTGGGCGCCCGTTCGTGCCGCGCCGCTGTCCGCGCCGGCGCACCGCGGCTCCGCGCGGCGGAGTTCCACGAAGGGGCGTCCGTCCACCGTCCACCGGCCCGTCAGGACCCAGCCGACGGTGTCGGCCGCGTACAGCAACGCCGTGGGGCCCAGGCGAGCCCAGGGGAAGGGCCGGCCGTACCGGCCCCGGGCGTCCTCGATGCGCGCGGTGAAGCGCTCGTCCACGTCCTGCGGCGCCGCCTCGGCCAGCAGACACCCACCGGGCACGACCAGTTCGCGCATGCGGCCGAGCAGGGCGACCGGGTCACCGCCGATGCCCACGTTCCCGTCCATCAGCAAGGCGGTGCTCCAGCGGCCCTCGCCCGGCAGGCGGTCGTACGCCGACCTGCATACGGCGGCACCGCCCTGGCGGCGGGTCCGGGCGACGGCGGCCGGGCTGACGTCCACGCCCAGAGCCGGTACCCCGAGCAGGGCCAGCGCGGCCACCAGACGTCCCGGCCCGCAGCCGACATCCAGCACCGGGCCCGTACAGCGGCGCAGCACGCTCGTGTCACCGGCATCCGGAGGGGCACACCATCGCTCCACGTCCAGGGGCAGCGGCGGCTCCTGCACGGGGGTGTCCGGCAGACGGCGCAGAAACAGGGGGCCGCCGCCGGTGCGGACCGCGTCGGCGTAGGGATCGTCGGTCCACGCCTCCCCGGGCTCCGCGGGCGGGATCCGGTCGAGGCGCGTCGCCCGGATCCGCGGCCGAGGCGCTGTCGCGGTCGGCTGCGCGGGCTCGGTCACCGCGGGCTCGGTACCGGTTGCCGTTCCGCTCATCGCGCGGCCTGCGTGTACGCGGCCAGCGTGGCGGCGAAGCGGGAGCCGGGCGGACAGCAGGCGGCGACCGTGGCGGCGTCGGCCGCGGTGTCCACGTCGCGCAGGGTCGGGAGGTCCCGCACGAGCAGTCCGGCGTCCGCGAGGCGGCGCCGCTGGATCGGGCCCGTACGGTCCGTCGACATCGGCACCCCGCGGACCAGGTCCCCGGCCCGTGCCGGGTCGGCGAAGCCCAGCGCCCAGAAGCCGCCGTCGGCGGCCGGGCCGAACCAGGCGTCCGCGCCGTCCCGGGCGGCCGCGATGAGGAGACCCGGGGTCAGCTGCGGGGTGTCCATCCCCACCAGGAGCGCCGGACCGTCGTCGCAGTGGGCGAACGCGGCCGCGATCCGCTCGTCCAGGCCGCCCTCGGCCTGGGGTACGACCTCGAAGCCGGACGGCAGCCAGGGACCTGGGGCCCCGTCGAGGACGAGCACTCGGCGCCGTACGGGCACCTGGAGCACCGTGTGCAGGGTGTCGGTGAGGGCCGCCTCGGCCAGGGTGGCCGCCTCCCGCGGCAGGTACGGCGGGGTGAGCCGGGTCTTGACCCGTCCGGGCACGGGCTCCTTGGCGATCACCAGCAGCGTCGTCCAGGGCGGCGTCGTCCGTGGCAGCGCGGTCACCGGCCGCCTCCCGGAGCGCTCACGACCCCGGCCATGGGGGTGCGCTGCTCGTCGAGTACGGCACGCATGTCGCGTACCGCCTGCCAGGCGCCCCGCCAGGTGCCGGTGACCTTCGACCGGCCGGTGCGCGGGTGGTAGGGCACGTCCGTCTCCCGCACGCGCCAGCCGGCGTCGGCCGCGCGGACCACCATCTGCAGCGGGTAGCCGGAGCGCCGGTCGGTCAGGCCGAGGGCGAGCAGCGCCTCGCGGCGCGCCGCGCGCATGGGTCCGAGGTCGTGCAGGCGCAGGCCGGTGCGCCTGCGGATCAGCCGGGCCAGTTCCAGGTTGGCCAGTCTGGCGTGCGGCGGCCAGGCGGTGGGGGTGGTGGGCCGCCTGCGGCCCAGCACGAGGTCGGCGGAGCCGTCGAGGACGGGCGCCGCCAGGCCGGGCAGCAGGGCGGGGTCCAGGGAGGCGTCGCAGTCGCAGAAGCAGACGACCTCGGCGGTGGCGGCGGTCAGGCCTGCGTGGCAGGCGGCGCCGAACCCACGGCGTGGCTCGTGCACCACGTGGGCGCCCAGCTCGCGGGCGATGTCCGCCGAGCCGTCGGTGGAGCCGTTGTCGACCACGATCGCGCGCCAGCCCGGCGGGATCCGTCGCAGTACCCAGGGCAGGGCCTGGGCCTCGTCCAGGCACGGCAGCACCACGTCGGCCCGGGCAGGGGAGGAGGGGGAAGTCTCGGTCACCCCGTTCACCTTAGGAATCCGAAAGGGGCATAAGGGATTCGGGGACCTTACGGATCGCTGACGTCCGCAGTCCTTACGGATCGCTGACGTTCGCTGCCCGTACCGGTGACACCCGAGCGCCGGTGCGAGACTCGCAGGTGTGAAACGTGTACTCGTCGTGGACGACGATCCGACCGTCTCCGAGGTCGTCGCCGGATACCTGGGCCGGGCGGGCTTCGCCGTCGATGTGGCCGCCGACGGCCCCAGCGCCGTGGCCGTGGCGACCGCTCAGCCTCCGGATCTGGTGGTGCTGGACCTGATGCTGCCCGGCATGGACGGGCTGGAGGTCTGCCGCCGCATCCGCGAGACCGGCCCGCTGCCCGTGATCATGCTGACCGCCCGCGGAGACGAGGAGGACCGCGTCCTCGGCCTCGAGGTGGGCGCGGACGACTACGTCACCAAGCCCTTCAGCCCCCGGGAACTGGTTCTCCGGGTGGAGTCGGTGCTGCGCCGTGCGGGAACGGTGGCGGCCGCGGTGCGGACCGTACCGGCCTCGGCGGCGCTGCGGACGGGACCGCTCGCGCTGGACCCCAGGGCCCGCCGCGCGACCCGCCGCGGTGAGGAACTCGCCCTGACGACGCGGGAGTTCGACCTGCTGGAGTTCTTTCTCCGCAACCCCGGGCGGGCCACGAGCCGGGAGGAGCTGATGCGCCGCGTGTGGGGCTGGGAGTTCGGCGACCTGTCCACCGTCACCGTCCACGTGCGGCGGCTGCGCGAGAAGATCGAGGACGACCCGGCACGGCCGCGGCTGATCGGCACCGTGTGGGGCGTGGGTTACCGCTTCGACGGACCCGGCACGGAGGGAGCGGACGGTGCTGCGTGACACCTTCCTGATCGTCCTGTACGCGGCGATCGGCGCCGCCGGCGCCGGGCTGCTCGGTACCGGAGCCCTGAGGCTGCTGCGCAACCGGTCGGTCACCCTGTCACTGGCCGTGGTCGCCGCCGTCACGGTCGCGGCGATGCTCGCCGGAACGATGCTGGTGTCATGGGCGATGCTGCTCTCCGACCACGACCTGTGGGTCGTGACCACGGTCTGTTCCATCGCGGCCGTCGTCTCGCTGGTGGTGGCACTCGTCCTGGGCCGCAGCGTCGTCAGGGGCAGCCGCGCCCTGGCCGAGGCCACCCGCGCCCTCGGGGACGACGGGACGTTCACTCCGCCCCCGGGTGCCCCGACGGCCGAACTCGCGGAACTGAGCCGGGAGCTGGCGGTCACCAGCGCCAAGCTCGCCACGTCGCGGGAGCGGGAGAGGGCCCTGGAGGAGTCCCGACGAGAGCTGGTCGCGTGGATCTCCCACGACCTGCGCACCCCGCTGGCCGGGCTGCAGGCGATGACGGAGGCCCTGGAAGACGGCATGGTCGCCGATCCCCGTGTCTACCACGCCCGGATCCGGACCGAGGTGGGACGACTCGGCGAGATGGTCAGCGACCTCTTCGAACTCTCCCGCATCCAGGCCGGCGTCCTCGCCCTGAACACCGCCCGGATGTCGGTGTACGACCTCGTCGGCGACGCCATCGCCGGAGCGTACGCGCTGGCCAGGGAGCAGGGCGTACGCCTGGTCGGGGACGGGGTGGAGTCCGTCCCCGTCGAGGTCGACGGCCGGGAGATGTCCCGCGTCCTGGCCAACCTGCTCGTCAACGCCATCCACCGCACGCCCACCGACGGCACGGTCGCCGTCTCCGCCCGCCGGGACGCCGACAGCGTCGTGCTGTCGGTGACCGACGGGTGCGGCGGTATTCCTCCCGAGGATCTGCCCCGCGTCTTCGACACCGGCTGGCGCGGCACCGACGCCCGGACCCCGCCCGCCGGAGCGGGCCTCGGTCTGGCCATCGTGCGCGGCATCGTCGAGGCGCATCGCGGCCACGCCGCGGTCCGCAACGTCCCGGGCGGCTGCCGCTTCGAGGTCCGCCTGCCGGCGGCCGCCTGAGCCCCGTTCCCGGCGTCAGCCGGCCCGCAAGGGTGCCACCGCGAATTCGGTCATCCCTTCCGTGAAGGAGACCTCCGGCTTCCAGCCCGCCTCCTCGCGCAGCCTGCGCGAGGAGGCGGTGATGTGACGGACGTCGCCCAGGCGGTAGTCGCCCGTGACGACCGGGGGCGGTCCACCGTGGGCGAAGGCCAGGGCGGCGGCCATCTCCCCCACCGTGTGGGGCTCTCCACTGCCGACGTTGTACGCCCGCAGGCCGCCCTCCGGCAGTCGGGGCAAGCCGTCCAGCGCCACCCGGTTCGCCCCGGCGACGTCACGGACATGGACGAAGTCCCGCCGTTGGCCGCCGTCCTCGAACACCCGCGGCGCCTCACCGCGCTCCAGTGCGGACCTGAAGAGCGAGGCGACGCCCGCATAGGGGGTGTCGCGGGGCATCCCGGGCCCGTACACGTTGTGGTACCGCAGTGCCGCCACCCGCCCGCCGGTCGCCCGCGCCCAGGCCGCGGCCAGATGCTCCTGGGCGAGCTTGGTCGCCGCGTAGACGTTGCGCGGGTCGGCCGGCGCCTCCTCGTCGACCAGGCCCGCGGCGAGCGGCGCACCGCAATGCGGGCAGGGAGGTTCGAAGCGCCCGGACTCCAGTTCCGTCACCCGGCGCGGCCCCGGCCTGACGGCGCCGTGGCGTGCGCACGCGTAGCGGCCCTCGCCGTAGACCACCATGGAACTCGCCAGCACCAGGCCCCGGACGCCGGATTCCGCCATGCCGGCCAGCAGCACGGCCGTGCCCAGGTCGTTGCAGCCCACGTAGTCGGGGGCGTCGGCGAAGTCCTTGCCGAGCCCGACCATCGCGGCCTGATGGCAGACGGCGTCCACGCCCCTGAGGGCGTCCGCGAC
Source organism: Streptomyces sp. NPDC004542 (assembly GCF_040610035.1). Classification (NCBI taxonomy): domain Bacteria; kingdom Bacillati; phylum Actinomycetota; class Actinomycetes; order Kitasatosporales; family Streptomycetaceae; genus Streptomyces; species Streptomyces sp. NPDC004542. Next base: position 29,476 of record NZ_JBEXLP010000034.1, on the reverse strand, counting down.
CGCCTCCGCGTCGCGGACGTCGGCGTGCCGCCAGTCGACGCCCTCGGGAATCCGCGGGGCGGTGCGGTGCGCCGCGGGCAGGAGCGCGTCGAGCACGCGCACCTCGTGGCCTGCGGCGGTGAGAGCGGAGGCGATGTGCGAGCCGATGAAACCCGCGCCCCCGGTGACCAGGATCAACATGCCTCCGACCGTACGGCCGCTCGGGCGTCGCGGGAGCTCCGGGTGACCGGACGTCAGGACTTCGTAAGCGTTCGGCCGGCCGGCCGGGCCGGCCGCGCGTCGCCGCCGCCGCGGGACGCCGCCAGGGTCGGCGGTGCGAAACCCACGGCGAATCCCAGCATGGTGAAGACGCCCCGGGGCCAGAAGATGTGGCTGTCCAGGAAGGACCAGCACGCCCGCAGCACCACCACGGCGCCGGGCAGCACCCGGGCTCCGTGGCGCCGCAGCAGCACCACGCAGGTGGCGGCCGCGGCCGCCGTCAGGGCGTGGACCCCGGCCCGGCCCAGTTCGTCACCGGCCGCGAACAGGTCCCCGACCACCCCGTGCACACCCAGGCCGTCCACGGTTCCGGCGGATATGCCGGCCACCGCGTCCAGCCCGGAGCAGTACGCGGCATACCCCAGGCACCCGGCCCACGCGAGCACGGTGAGAACACCGTCCGCATCACGCCACCGTAGGAACCCGCCAGGTCGGACACCGGCTTTCCCGGCTACGCGTAAGGCACCCGTAAGGAGAGGACGTCGCTCACGAGGGTGGGCGGCGCCGCATGCGGCGCACCCCCCGTGCGGTCACCAGCACAGCCGTGGCCGTCGCGGCGGCCACCAGCGCGAGCAGCCAGTCGCGCGGATAGTCCAGCGGCAGCACCGAAGGGTTGCCGCGCGGTCCGGGCCGCAGCAGGGGCGGCAGGGCGACCACCGTCAGCGCCCCCGCGACCAGCAGGGCCCCGCGCACCGGCCCGCGTACGCCGCCCCGCGGCAGCACCAGCCCGACGAGCAGCACGAGCGGTGCGACCAGCACGTCGTGCAGCACCACCGCTCCGCCCAGCCACACCAGCACGTCCGTCAGGTCCCGCACACCGAGCAGCAGGGACACACCCATACCGAGCAGGGCCGCCCCGGCCGCGCCCGTCACGGCCCGCAGAACGCTGATCCTCATGACAGCGCCTCCAGCCGGCCGACCCACTTGGTCTGGAGCACGCCCGGCCGGTTCGGGGCGATCAGACGTACCGGGTAGCCGTGGTCCGGCGTGAGTTCCTCACCGTTCAGTCGCAGCGCGAGCAGCGTCAGGGGGTCGCGGGCGTGCTCGTGGCCCATCTCCGAGACCCGGTAGCCGCCCCGGGTCTGCAACGAGACCACCCGCACCCGGGCGTGTGCGGGGGCGCCCGCCCGGTCCAGCAGGTCCGCGACCCGCACGCCCGTCCAGTGCGCCGACTTGCTCCACCCCTCCACGCAGGCGATGGGCAGCTCGACCTCGTGCTGCGGCAGGGCGCGCAGTTCGTCGAGGGTCAGGGTGCAGGGACGTGGTCCGGAGACCGTCAGGCGGTAGCGCCCGTCGTGGATCGCGCCCACCCCGGCCGCGGCGGCCGTCCGGTTGACCGGCAGACCCTGCGGGCCGTGGTCCGGATGGCGCGGTGCGAGCAGGGTGAGGTCCTTCAGCGGGGTGAAGGACTGGCCGACCGTGGTCACGGTGACCGCGCCGACCGCCGCGGCCACCGCGGTGAGCAGCGAGCGCCGGTCGGGCCCGTCCTCGGCCGGCAGGGCGAGCGTGCCCGGCGACCGCCGGCTCCAGTGGTCCCGGATCCGCGGTGCCTTCACCGCGAGGTGCAGCATCAGTGATCCGGCGAGCAGCCAGGCCACGGCATGGTGCACCGGGACGAACGAGAACAGCCACGGGTACCACTGGGCGGTGTTGAGCAGACCGGTGGCCACTTCGAAGACGGACGCCGCCACCAGGAGGGCCACCGACAGCCGTTCCAGCCCATGGAGCACCGAGCGCACCGGGGGCCACTCGAACAGCCGCGGGTAGACCGTCCACAGCTTGGCCAGCAGCAGGGGAACCGCCGCGATCCCGGAGGCCACGTGCAGCCCCTGGGTGAAGCGGTAGCCCCACACCGGCCGGCTCGGCAGTCCGTTGGCCGCCCACTCCGGGGGATGCTGCGTGTAGTGACTGACCAGCCCGGTGACGAAGCACACCGCGAAGGCGAGCCCCAGCCACCGCCCGATCGAGGTCGCCGTGCGGGCGTCGTGCAGCCTGCCCTTGAACACGGGCGGGAAGAAGCGCGATCTCATGACGTCCATCCCACCGACGCGAAGCCCGCCATGGAATGCCCCAGCCCCTTACGGAACACGGACGTCCTGCGACGCCGCCCCGTGCGCCAAGGCGCAGGCCGGAGTACTGGTCGAATTGCTTACGATCCGCTGACGCCCGCACCGCGCACCACGGCATCCGCCCTGTGGGGGACCTAGCGTTCCGGTGTGAGACGCATCCTCTCCCGTGACCTGTACGCCACTACGGCCGCCGCCCTGCTCGTCGTGACGGCGGTGCTCGTCGGCCGCCATGTCGAGCGCACCCACCACACGCTGCGCGTCGACTGGCCGCCCGTACTCGGCTCCTGGGGACCGCACACAGGTCCTGGGACCCCAGCGGCCCTGCTGGTGGCAGCGGCCGCGGTGGCGTACGGGCCCGCTGTGGCAGCCCGTCTGCGCTGGCGTGCGCTGCTCGTGACCGCCTGGGCCGCCTCCTCGGCCTGGATCTGGTCGCTGGCGCTGGTCGACGGGTGGCACACGGGCGTCGCCGTACGCCTCACCACCCGCTACGAGTACCTGCGGGTCATCGACCGCTTCCACGACGTCCCGGCGGCACTGCGGGACTTCACGCACCACATCCTGCTCCACTCCCCCGGCCACTGGCCGGCGCACGTCGCGGGACATCCGCCCGGCGCCACCCTGTCCTTCGTCCTCCTGGACCGGATCGGGCTGCGCGGTGGTGGCTGGGCGGGAGCCTGGTGCATCACCGTCGGCGCCACGGCGGGCGTGGCCGTGCTGATCGCCGTCCGGGCGCTCGCCACCGAACAGTCGGCACGGCGGGCGGCCCCGTTCCTGGTACTGGCACCGGCCGCGGTGTGGATGGGTACCTCGGCCGACGCGTACTTCGCCGCCGTCGCCGCGTGGGCCGTCGCCCTGCTGTCCCTGGCGGTCACCGGCGGATCGGCCTGGTGGGCCGCGGCTTCCGGGTTGCTGTTCGGTCTCACCTGCTACCTCTCCTACGGTCTGGTCCTCTTCGCCTTCTTGGCCGCGACCGTGCTGCTGCTCGGCCGTCACCGGATACGGGAGCGCCCGCTCCTGCTGGTGCCGCTCGCTGCCGGACTCGCCGTGGTACCGGTCGTGTTCACCCTCGCCGGCTTCGACTGGTGGGAGGCCTACCGCCTGCTGGTGACGCGCTACTACCAGGGGGCGGGCGGCATCAGGCCCTACAGCTACTGGGTGTGGGCGAACCTCGCCTGCGCCGTGCTCATCACCGGTCTCCCCGTCGCGGCCGGCCTGGCGCGCGCGGGCGGCGTACTGAGCGGGCGGCGCCGGGACGCCCTCACCCGGCCGGGGACCCTCCCGGCCGCCGCGGAAGCACGCCTCGCCCTCGTGGTGGCCACCGCCCTGGTCTCGCTGCTGATCGCCGATCTGTCCGGTATGAGCAAGGCGGAGAGCGAACGCATCTGGCTGCCGTTCGCGATGTGGCTGCTGCCCGCCTGCGCGTTCCTCCCCCGCCCCCGCGCCTGGCTGGCCGCCCAGGCCGTGCTGGCCCTGCTGGTCAACCACTTGCTGCGCACCGGGTGGTGACCCGTCGGTGGAAGTCTTGAGACACGTTTTACGCGACGGGTGGAACTGCGGACCGTCCCCGCACTGTCTGACTGGGAGTCGGGCCCGTCAGGGCCGGAGAGCGAGAGAACGGGGCGGATCGTGGGACGGCGCAAGGGCGGCATAGGGATCGCATTCGTCACGGGTGCGGTGCTGGTGGGCGCGAGTGCCTGCGGCGGGGGCGGCGGTGACACAGCGGGCGGGGACGACGCGAAGGCACCGGGCAAGCCGAGTGCGAGCGCCTCCGCGTCACCGACGAAGCCCGCGGGCCCGCCGATGCTGCTGGACACGATCACTCCGCAGACGGGCACCACGGTGGGCGTGGCCATGCCGATCTCGGTGGTCTTCACCGACCCGGTGGCGGCGAAGGCACGGGCCACGGTGGAGAAGCACATGAAGGTCAGCGCCTCGCAGCCGGTGGCCGGCGCCTGGCACTGGTTCGGCGACAGGCGCGCCGACTGGCGACCGAAGACGTACTGGCCCTCCGGCACGAAGGTCAGGATCGACGCTGACATGAAGGGCGTCAGCAACGGCAACGGGCGCTACGGCGTGCACGGCTACACCCACACCTTCACCGTCGGCGACGACGTGCGCGCGGATGTCTCGGTGACCGGCCACACCATGAAGGTGACGCGGAACGGCAAGCCGGTGCGCACTTTGTCGATCAATGCGGGCAGCCCCCAGTACCCGACGTGGAACGGCACGATGGCCGTCATCGACAAGCAGGAGAAGGTCCACATGACCTCCTGCAGCGTCGGCATCAGCTGCGACAAGGGCAGCCCGAACTACTACGACCTGACGCTGCCCTGGGACGTCCACCTCACCCAGTCCGGCACGTACGTGCACTACTCGACCGGCGACCCCAACCCGGGCAGCGGCAGCGCCCGCGGCTCGCACGGCTGCGTCCACCTGTCCATGTCGGACGCCAAGTGGTTCTACGGCCAGGTCAAGCAGGGCGACCCCGTCACCATCACCGGCTCGTCCCGCGCCAAGGCCCCGGCCGACAACGGCTACGCCGACTTCAACCTGGGATGGGACCAGTGGCTCGCGGGCAGCGCGTCCGGGGAGGGGACGACCGCGACGCTGTGACGCGCCGCGGTGGCGACACCGGTCAGCGGCGTCGCAGGGACGGGTCGAGCAGCGCGGGCGGGGTGTCGTTCTTCTCGTGCGCGGCGAGGTCGGCGCCGGGGGCGACGATCTGGTCGACCGCGTCGAGTACGTCGGCGGGGAGCACGGTGTCGGCGGCGGCGAGTTGTGTGTGCAGGTGTTCCAGCGTGCGGGGGCCGATGAGCGCGCCGGTCACGGCGGGATGCGCGGTCACGAAGCCGAGCGCGAGCTGGATCATGGTCAGGCCCGCCTCGTCGGCGACCGCGGCCAACCGCTCGACGGCGTCCAGCCTGGCCCGGTTGGAGGGGATGGTGGTGTCGAAACGCTGCGGCATCAACGCCGAGCGGTTGCCGGCGGCCCGACGGCCCTCGCGGATCGCGCCGGACAGCCAGCCCGAGGCGAGCGGGCTCCACACCAGCACCCCGAGTCCGTACTGCTCGGTCACCGGCAGGACGTGGCTCTCGACGCCGCGCTGCAGGATCGAATAGCTGGGCTGTTCGGTGACGTAACGGCCGAGGTGATGCTCGCGGGCTGCCCACTGGGCTTGCACGATGCGGTATGCGGGGAAGGTCGAGGAGCCGAAGTAGCGTATCTTTCCCGCCCGTTGCAGGTCGGTCAGGGCCGACAGCGTCTCCTCGTCGCTGGTCCTCGGGTCCCACCGGTGGATCTGGTAGAGGTCGACGTGATCGACACCGAGACGGCGCAGGCTGTCGTCCACTGCGGTGACCAGCCAGCGGCGCGACGCGCCCTGACGGTTGCGTTCGTCGCCCATGGGCAGGCTCGCCTTCGTGGCCACCACGAGGTCGTCGCGGCGGCCCGCGATGGCCTTGCCGACCATCACCTCCGACTCACCGCCGCTGTACACGTCGGCGGTGTCGATCAGGTTGATCCCGGCCTCCAGGGCCGCGTCGACGACAGCGGTGACGTCGTCCTGGCTGGTGTGCCCGAGCCTGCCGAAGTTCATCGCGCCGAGCGCGAGGGTGCTGACCTGCACGCCGGTGCGGCCCAAGGTGCGGTACTGCATGACCGTGTCTCCTCGTTGCGGGTGGAGCGTGGTGGGTCCGGCTTGGCATACCAAACAAACGGAACCTTGTTCCGGAAACAATACGGAACATGGTTCCGCTTTGGCAAACGGACCGCAGCCGAGACCGCCCTCCGCGAGGCCGTCACCGAGGCCGAGCACGAGGGCAGCAAGGCCGGCACCCTGGCTCACCCCACCGAGCCGGGGAGGAGCCGAGGGGCGTCCGACGCGCCTCGGGCAGCCTGGGCTACGGCCGGAGCACGACCGTTAAGCGGCGGTTGACGCGTCGTGCGGTGGTGGTGAAGCTCCGGCAGCGGCCGGGGTCAGCCGCAGGACAGCAGGCCCGCCTGCTGCTTGGCGGTCAGGATGCGACGGACGCTCTGGTTCACCTGCGTACGGAAGGCGGCGTTCTGCGCCATCCGCGTCTGTACGGCCTTGGCCATGGCCGGGACGAGGTTCGGCTCGACGGTCAGGACCAGATCTCCGCCGGCCGACAGGAAGTTCACGGCGCGGTTGGCCGGGGGCACCGACTTCACCGCCACCGCGTTCCCGAGATCGTCCGAGATCACGACGCCCTTGAAGCCGAGTGTCCTGCGCAGCAGTTTCTGGATCACCGTGGAGGAGAAGACGGCCTGGTGCGTCGAGTCGATCTTGTTGTAGGTGGCAGAGGAGATCATGACGAAGGGTGCGCCGGCCTTGATGCCCGAGCTGAAGGGGATGATGCTCGAACTCGTGCTCGTCGTCACCGAGTCCACCACGTTCGCCGTGGTGTCGGTGTTGCCCCGGACGTAGCCGAGTCCCGGAAAGTGCTTCAGTGTGGCCAGTACCTTGGACTGGGCGAAACCCGCCGCGAACGCGTCGCTGTGGGGGGCCACCGTCGCGGCCGTATGACCGAACTCGCGGTCGTACCGCCCGATCGGACCGTTGTTCCGGCCCAGACTGGCCGGGACGACATCGGCGACGGGCGCCAAATTCAGATTCACACCGGCCGCCTTGAGCTGCTTCGCCCACATGGCGGCCTCGGTGCGCAGCTTCGACGTCGACCAGCTTCCCTGCACCAGCGCACTCGGCATGGCCGAGAACCCGGGGCCGGACAGCACCTGTACCTGGCCGCCCTCCTGGTCGGTGGAGACCAGCAGACCCACGCGATGCCCCGAGACGGTGTCGGCCTTCGCCTGCAGACCGTTGACCAGGGTCTTGGTCGCCGCCGTACCCGCCGTACTCCGTCCGGCCAGGAAGACCGATCCCACGTGGTACTGGCGCAGGACCTGGATCCGCTTCTGGTCCGGCCTCGATGCGGCGACGGCGCCCATGAAGAGCTGCCCCACTCGTTGCGGCCCGGTCATCGCTCCGAAGACCTTGTCGACACAGGTCGCGGCCGCGCTCCCCTGCGCCGAAGCGGGTGCGTGAGGCACGACCGTGGCGTGCGAGGTGTGAGCGCCGCCCAGTCCCGCGGCCGCCAGCGAGAGCGCCAGCAACGGGACGGGCCAGACTGCCCGCTTCCCCCTCGGACCATGGGATGGTGCCTGCCGCGACGTCATGCGGAGCCCCTTCCGGTACGCCGACCACGGACCGGCCGTCCTTTGCCCGGCCGTCGACGGCGGTCATGCGGCCATCACGACCAAACGTACATCCATCCGGCCGTGTTCGCCTCTGGGACCGCGAACCGGGCGCGTGGCAACGGCAGATCGCGGACGGTACGCCGGTACCGCACAGGGCGGCGCGCGCAGCACGCCGACCGCACAGGAGCGGCGTGCCACCGCGGAGGCATGTCCCGCGGCACCTGCTCCCGCTGGGAGACCGCCGGCACCGCGGGCGGCCGCGCAGGGCTGTGACGTCGGCCGTTTCCGTGCCGGGGCCGGCGACGCCGGAGGCGAACGGGGACCGCGGCTCAGGCCGTCACGGCGAGGCGTGAGGCGAGGTCCCGGCCGGCGGTCTTGTAGGCGGGCGGGAAGGTGAGCTTCAGGCCCTGCTCCTGCCCCTCCACGGTGAGTACCGTCTGCACTCCCAGACCGAGCAGGGCCTTGCTCGGAGGGGCGGCGGACACCAGCTCGCGCGGCACGGCGACGAGCAGCTTGCCCGGCCGGCCCGTGGTCGTCTTCGCGTCGAAGAACAGCAGGCGCCGGTCGGTGAGCGCCCAGTACATGGGGCGTGGCTGCACCGTGGCGATGACCGTCCCCGCGGTGAGGACGCCGACCAGCGCGGTGGTCATCACCCGGCGCTTCACGGAGACCGACCCGACCTTGGCCAAAGAGGTGAGTTCGACCTGCTCGCCCTCGGCGAGCAGGGGCGCGACGGACTGGAGCAATTGCTGCCGGCGCCTGTTGTTCATGATCGTCCTTGCGGTCTTCCAGTGGCACGCGGGTGCGCGGTGCCGGTACGCGTGGGAGGTGCAAGCATCGTATGTGCAATATTTCAGGTCCGAACAAAATCCTGGCCATGAGTTCGCAAGATCGCCGCCCGGGAAACAAGCTGCGCCGGGCCCGCGCACCTCGGTGGATCCCGTCGGCGCCTGGTTCAGAGCGGGGCATGGACCGGTTGCCGGTGGAAATGCCGGTGCCGTTCACCCCGGCGGTCCGGGCACTTCGCGAGTCCGCAGTCGCACGGCTGCAAAGCGCCTGGACGCCCGCGCGCCCGGTACGGCCGTGCGCCCCCGGAGAAGGCGATGAACAGCAGGAACATGCTGGCCGACCCCCCATGCGCCGATGAAGTGCTTGTGGCAATGTCGACACATGAGTCGTTTGGTCACTGCATTCGGGGAATTATGCGTGCGGGACGACAGAGGCGGTACGGCCGATCTCGGCGGGCCGAAACCACGTCTGCTGCTGGCTCTCCTGGTGAGCCGGGCCAACGCCGTGTTCCCGGTGGACGGACTGATCGACGCCCTCTGGTGCGGCCGGCCCCCGCGGACCGCACGGAAGAACCTCCAGGTCTACGTCTCCCGGCTGCGCCGGGTCCTGGGTGACCGCCTCACCCACACCCTGGGCGGGTACGTACTGCGGCTCGATCCGGCGGACTGCGACCTGCTGCGGTTCGAGCAACTGGCCAGGACCGGCAGGCAGCGAACCCGTGACGGACAGACCGAGGCAGCGCTCGACGCGCTCGCCGAGGCACTCGAGCTCTGGCAGGGCAGGCCGCTGCCGGAGTTCGGCGACGTGCCGCACCTGACCGCGGCGGCCGACCGGCTCCAGGAGATGTTCCTGTCGGTTCTGGAGGAGTGGGCGGAACTGGAGGGCGACCGCGGCGGCCACCGGCCCGTGCTCGACCGTCTCCAGGAACACATCGCGTACCATCCGCTGCGCGAGCGGCTGGCCGCGGCCTGGATCAGGGCACTCGTGGCCACCGGCCGGCACAGTGAGGCGGCCGCCTACTTCGACACGGTCCGGCGGGCGCTGGCACGGGAGTTGGGGGTGACACCGGGGCCCGCGCTGACCGTTCTGCACCGTCGTCTGCTGGAGACCACCGCCGCCGGGCACCGTCCCGGGCCGGGCAACCAACTGCCGCGCAACCTGCCGGACTTCGTCGGGCGGGCCGGCGAGGTGCAGCGCACGCTCGCGTACTTCCGCGGACGCCGGGACGGCGGCGTCGTGGTCGTGTCCGGTCCGGTCGGAGTCGGCAAGTCCGCGTTCGCCGTGCACGTGGCACACCTGCTCGCGGACTCCTTCCCCGACGGTCTGATCATGGCCGAACTGGGCAATCGCCCGCTGGGCTCGGTTCTGCGGGCCCTGCTGGACAGCGTCGGTGTGCCCGCGGCGCACAACGTCGCCCAGGCCCTGGCCCGGTGGCGTTCCTGGGTGGCGGGGCGGCGGATCCTGCTGGTACTGGACGATGCCGTGGGGCAGCAGACCGTACTGGCCCTGCTGCCCGGCTCCGGAGCCAGCAGCACCCTCGTGACCAGCCGGTACCGGCTCAGCGGTCTGGAGGCGGTGGCCCGGGTCGAGCTCCCCGCCTTCGAGGAGGCGGAGGCGGCCGAACTGCTCGGCCGGGTCATCGGTTTCGGCCGGGTGATGACCGATCAGCCGTCCGCGCGGCGCATCGTGCGCTGCTGCGAGGGCCTGCCGCTGGCAGTCCGGATCACCGCCGCGAAACTCGACTCACTACGCCATGTCCGGCTGGCCGACTACGCCGACCGGCTCTGCGGCGCGCCCTCCCTGCTGGACGAGATGGCGGTGGGTGAACTGGTCCTGCGCGAGCGGTACGAGGCGTTCTGGCGGGACCTTCCCCAGCCTCAGCGGGTGGCCTACCGGAGGCTGGCCGCGCTCACGCCTCCCTTCCGGTACGACCAGGTGATCGCCGAGGTGGAGGAGCTGCACGAGTGCAACCTGTTGATGCCACCCGCCGGGGAGGTGAGTGCCCACATGGCCGCCTACGGGATGTCGGGGTTCACCCACGAGTTCGGCCGCCGGGTGACGAGATTGTCAGGATGATGACCAGCTGGTGGTCATGCCGAACGCTTCGGCCAGGCGCCGGCCGGAGGGGCCCGGTGCGCGGCCGACGGACCGTCAGCGGGGCCTGCTGCGCAGGAAGTCACGGAAGGCATCCATGATCTGCTCATCCGTCGTGCCCCGGGCCGGGGCGCCGCCGCTGAGCGTGGGGCCGCCCGCGACCCGCAGCGCGAGGGCCGCCTGGCCGGCGAAGAGCGACAGCAGGTCCAGGTCGTTGAGATCCGCGCGGGACCGGGGCGTCGGATCGAGCACTTCCAGGACGCCGAGCACCCGTTGGTCCGACAGCAGGGGCGCGGCCATGAGGGCGTCCGGAACGTAACCCGTGGACTCCGCGAGGTCCCGGGCGAAGGCCCGGGTGTTCGCCAGGTCGCCGGCGATCATCGCCTGGCCGGAGGAGGCGACCCAGCCGGCGATGCCGCGGTGCGCCGGGAAGCGGGTGCCGACGAGGAGGTCCTCGCCCTCTCCGGACACGGCCTGGAAGACCAGTTCGCCGGCGGCGGCGTCGAGCAGGAACACGGAACTCGCGGCTGCGCCGAAGATGGCCCTGGCGACGTCGACCACGGACTGCAGCAGCGCACGGGTGTCGTCGGAGGGAAGGGATGGGGACACGCGGACCTCACTTCTCCGTTCGCGATGGGGGGTCGGGCCGGGTACCGGCCGAGGAGGCCGGCCCGACGTTCGCCGCTGTCAGGTAGAGCACCGTCTTGAGCTGGAAGACGGTCAGCCCGGGATGCTTGGCGAGGATCAGCGCGCACAGCCCGGCGATCCGCGGAGTGGCGAAGCTGTTGCCCGTCGTCCGGGTGACGCAGTTGTCCAGCCAGGCCACGCGCACATCCTGGCCCTGCGCGTAGAACTCCACCGGGGGACGCGGGTTGTACAGGTGCAGGCCGGCGTCGCCCTCCTGGTGGCTGCCGACGGACACCACCGAGCAGAACCGCCACGGGAAACTGACCACGGGGCTGTTGTGCGCCGAGGCGACGATGACGGACCGCCGGAAGTACGCCTCGTCGGCCAGTTCGTGCAGTTCCCGTACGAACCTGGTGTGAGTGGTGGACAGACTCATGTTGATCACGTCGAACCCCTGCTCCACCGCCCAGCGCAGACCGGTCAGCAGGAAGTCGCCGGTGCCGGTGAAGTTCTCCCCGAGCACCCGTACGCTGTGCAGCTCGCATTCCGGGGCGACCTCCCGGACGATCCCCGCGCAGGCCGTGCCGTGGCCGCACAGGTCACCGGTGTCGGTCGGCCGGATCCGGGGGCGGCCGTCGTCGCCCTCGACGACCATGTGGGCCGACGCGACGCGCCCCACCATGAGGTGGTTCCGCTCCACCCCGCTGTCGACGATGCACACCCGGACACCACGGCCCGTGGACCCGCCCCACGCCCAGGCGGGCGTGACGGTCTCCATGGCCACCGCCGGTACCCGGATCTCGTCCGGCCGCAGGTCCCGCAGTCCCCAGCTCAACGGGTTGGTCACTGACCGCCTCCGTCCGCCGCCGCGTGATCCCGTGGTACGCCCTGCCCGACAGCCCCGACCGCTCCGGCCGCCCGTTCGGCGAGCTGCCCGGCGGCCGCTCGTCCCACGGTGTGGCCCTTCGCCCCGAAGAGGCGGGTGGCACGGTCGGCGGCCTGCCGGGCGGCGGCCGGCCGTCCCGCCCCCAGCAGGACGTGCGCCAGGTCCAGCCGGGCGGTCGCGCGGCTGATCGGGGAGTCGGTGGTGTCCGCTGCCGCGACCGCCCGCCGGGCCAGGTCCAGCGCGGTCCGGGTGTCGCCGGCGAGAGCCGCGGCCAGGGCACGGACACCACAATCGTCCGCCGTGTCCGCCGGGGGGAGGCCGGCCGCCCCGGCACCGGTCAGGACGGAGCCGGGCCGCCCCCCGCGTGCGATCACCACCCGGGCGAGGTCCCGGTAGGCGGCGGCGAGGAGCAACGGGCCGCCCCTCGTGCGGAAGGTCGCGACGGCCTTCCGCAGCAGCCGCTCCGCCCTCCGCGCCGAACCGGCCAGTACCTCCACCCCGGCGGCGAAGAGCAATGCGAAGCCGTCCACTTCCGCGTAGCCGAGTCCCGCGGCGAACCGCTCCGCGGTCACCAGGCAGGTGCGGGCCTCGTCGGCTCGGCCGCACAGGGCGAGCAGGTTCGCCAGCGGGTAGTTCAGGGTGACCACCGCGACGGGGTTGCCCGGACCGTGCTGGGCGAGCAGCGCGCGGCAGCGGTCTATCGCCTCGCCCGCCGGGGTCGGCCCGTGCCACAGCGAGATGCCGAGCGCGCCGAGCGCCATGGCCCGCTCCGGAGCCGCCCCGGCGGCCACCGCGTGGGCCAGGGCGACGGCCAGCAGCTCGCTCGCCGCGCGGTGCCGTCCGCCGAACTGCTGCTCCTGTGCCAGGCGTACGTGGGCGCGGGCCAGGCCCAGCCGGTCGTCGGACTCCTGGAAGACCTCCAGCCCGGCGCGTGCCGCGTCGGCGGCCGTACCCGGCGAGGTGTCGAGGGCCAGGGAGGCCAGCTGCAGACGGGCGTGGGCCTGGGCGAGCCGGTCGCCGGCCGCGGAGGCGGCGGACTGCACCTCACTGAGCAACGCACCGCCCTCGTCGGTGCGGCCCAGCGCCAGCCAGGTCTCCCCCAGCCCCTGCGCGGCGTGCCGCCATCGCGCCTCGCCGGGAGCGCAGTGGCTGAGGGCGCGGGCGTGCAGCTCCGCCGACCAGGACAGGTCGGCGCGGGCGAGCGCGTACCGGCCCGCGCCGGTGAGTGCCCCGGCGGCCCGGTCGCGGAGTTCCTCGGTGTGTTCGCCCCGCCGTCCGAGCTCGCGCCGGTGCAGACAGGCCAGTTCGAGATGGTGGGCGGCGAGGGCCGCACCGATGCCCGGCAGTCCCGCCAGCTCCTCGTGCCACACCGCCCGCTGCCACTTGCTCAGCCCGCGGTAGGTGACGTCGCGCAGCAGGCCGGAGCGGAACTGATAGGTCGCCGGCGTCCCTGGCACGGGTTCGACCAGGCCGCGCCGTACCAGGTCGCGCAGCGCGGCGCCCGGGTGAGCGCACCACCGCCCCGTGTCCGGGCCGCCTTCCTCGGGCCTCTCGTCGAGGAGCCACCGGACCTCCGCCACGCCGAACCGACGGCCGATCACCGCCCCCGCGTCCAGCACCGCGCGTTGTACCCCCGGCAGGACGTCGATGCGGGCGGCGAGCACGGCGGTGACGGTCACCGGCAGGTCGTCCGGGTCGGCGCCGTCCTCGACCATGCTCAGCAGCTGCTCCAGGTGCAGCGGGTTGCCCTCGGCGCGCCGCACCACGGCCTGAAGAGCGCCGTCCTCGAGGCCGCCGGCCGCCAGCGCGGCGGCCAGGCGCAGGCAGTCCGGGCCGGACAGCGGGCCCAGGCGGATCTCGTCGGCCTCGACGCGCGGCCCGTCCTCGCCCGGACGCTGTGAGCAGACGAGCAGCACCGGCACACCGGACAGCGCCTCCCCCAGCCGGGCCACGCCGTCCAGCAGGTGAGGACGTGCCCACTGCAACTCGTCCAGTACGAGCGCGACCGGCCCCGTCGCGGCCAGCCCGCTGAGCACCGTGGCGACGGCGGCCCACGTCGTCTCGGCGGACGGGCTGGGCGTCCCGTCCGCCAGCAGTCCGCCCCGCAGCACCTCGTACGCGGCCTCGTCCGGTTCCCGGGCACGGGCCGGGGCGCCTGCCCCGGCGGGCGGGGGCACGGGACGGGTGCGCGCGGTGTGCAGCACGTCCCGGATCGCGTCCGCGAGGGGCATCAGGCTGGCCTCGTCACGGTAGGAGTGGCAGCGGCCGGCACCGACGGCCGAGCCCTGGGCGGACAGGGCCGCGATCCACTCCCGCAGCAGCCGGGTCTTGCCGATGCCCGCGTCGCCCGTGACACGGATCGTGCGCCCGGTGCCCTCGGCCGAGACCGCGGCCCACGCCGCCGCCAGCCGGTCGTACTCCGCCGCGCGCCCGACGAAGGGGGTGCCGGAGCGCGACATGCCGCGCGGGTGCTCCTCGGCCGTCAGACCGAGCAGCCGGAAGGCGTCGACCGGGTCGCGTTTGCCCTTGAGTGTCAGCGGGCCCACCGGTTCGACGACCGCGGCGGCTCCCAGGAGGGTCCGGGTGGCGGGGCCGATGAGGATGTGTCCCGGGTCAGCGGCCTGTTCGAGCCGGGCGGCCACGTTGACCACCTCGCCGGAGACCACGGTGCCCGCCGCGATGTCCCCCGAGGTCACGGCCTCCCCACTGTTCACACCGATGCGGACCGCGAGGGTGCTGCCGAATTCGCGTTCGAGCTCGGTGTTGAGCTCCCCCAGCGCGGCCATCATCTCCAGCGCCGCGGCCGCCGCCCGGCGGGCGTCGTCCTCGTGCACGTGCGGCACGCCGAACACCGCCATCACGGCGTCCCCCACGAACTTCTCCACCGTCCCCCCGTGCGACTCGATTCCGGCCCGCATCGTGTCGAAGTAACGCAGCACCACGGAGCGCAGCGTCTCCGGATCCAGCGCCCCGGACAGTTCGGTGGAGCCGACCAGGTCGCAGAAGACCGCGGTGATCACCTTGCGTTGCTGCCGCATGGGCCGTCCCCCCTCGCTGCTCGCCGTCGGACACTCGACGGCCGGTCGTGCGGGCCGCTCAGAACAGCGCCGCCCCGGCGACGACGGTGTGCGCCTGCACTTCCGGCTCCACGGCGTCCAGCCGTGCCTTGAGGTCCAGGACCAGCTCCAGTTCGTCCGGGGAGAGGGCCCCGAAGACGGCACGCTGCTGCCCGGTGAAGGCGTGGACGGGGAAGCCGGCCTCCTCCAGTGCCCGCAGGACGTGCTCCGCGTCGTGGTCGGGTTCGGGGGCGGACGCCATGTCACGTGTCCTCTCGGTCGCGGCTGCCGGGTCTGTCCGTCGCGATGGTCATGGCGTCCAGTACGTCGGCGAGCGCTCCCACGGTGTGCAGCGCGCTCAGCCTGACCGCTGCCCGGACCTGCGGCGGCGCGGTGATGTCGTCGAGGGCCGCGAGGACCGCGGCGCTGTGTCCGCCGTCGGCCTCGGCGTGCAGCCGTAGCGTTTCGAAGGCGGCCGCGGGCAGACCGGTGCGGTCGGCCAGCAAGGGTATGAGCGGCGGTGCGGGGGCGTTGAGTTCCAGTACCGCCACATAGCCGAGCAGACACATCGGGTGGAAGTGGCTGACCCAGTAGTACTGGGCGCCGACCAGGCGGGCCACGTCCGGCGAGGGCGGCCGGGCCAGCTCGCGGTCCGGCCGCAGACCGGCGGCCGCCATGTCCCGCAGCAGCCAGGCGTCGTGGTGCCGCTCGCGTGCGATGTGCGCGGACAGGTAGTTGCCCAGCGGCTCCGACGCCGGATCGGCGGGGCCCGCGCGGCGGCAGCGGTCCAGGGCCAGTTCCATCAGCGGTACGGAGGCCCGGATGACCGTGTGCATCGTGACGAGGTAGCGCAGGTAGCGTTGCCTGAGGTGCCGGGGGTGCCACAGACGGGCCGCGCTGCCGCGGAGGGTGGGCGTCACCAGGCCGAGGACGGCGCGCAGTTCCTCTCCGAGGGGCACATCGGCTCGCTGCGGGGCGCCTGCGCCGACAGCATGTCCGGAAACCGCCGTCACGGCGTGCGCTCCGGCCCGGAGCACTCACGGTGGCTCTGGTCCCGCCCGGGGTCGACGAGGTGGGCGTGGCGTGCCTGGCCGTGCCGGGCGACGAGCGCCGCGGGGCCGCCCGTCTCGCCGGCGCGCTGCGCGGCCGCCTGGAGCAGCTCGCCGGCCGGGCCGCCGCCCGACCGCCGCGCCCAGCGCCGTGCGGTGTCCGCGTCACCGAGGCGGTGGCAGGTGCCGCAGTAACCGTCCGGGGCCACACCCGTCCGGGTGGCGATGTGCACCGGGCCGACCGTGCGGATCATCCGCAGCAGCGGCCGGGTGTGCGCCTGTTCGTGCACGGTCCGCCACGTCGTCGTGCGCACGTTGCCCAGAGTCAGGTGCCCGGGCCGGACGCGGCGGTCCGCCACGTCCTGGTTGCAGCAGGCGGTGACGGTGCCGTCGACCGTGACGACCGGCCATGCGGCCATGTCGCAGGGGGCCGCCGCCCACGGGTCCGGTCCGGCCGGCGTCGGGGGGCGGGGGTTCGGTCCGCCGGCCCGCCCGAGCCGGCGGACCTGTCCGACCAGCATCGGGACATCCGTGCCGAAGCGGCTGAGTACCTGGGCGCAGACCTCGTCCGGATACGGATCGTCCGGGCCGTCTCCCAGAATGTGCAGGCTCACGGCGACACCCGTGCCGAGCAGCGCGTCGAGGGCGGAGAACACGTCCCCGCGCGGGACGTGCCGCTCGTGGTACGCGTCGAGGCTGAGCGAGAAGTGGTCGACGGCACGCGCGACCCGGCGTACGGCGGGCGGCAGCGGTGCACCGACGGCGAAGAACCCGCCGGAGAGCACCGCCGTCCGGGTGCCCGAGTCACGGGCCGACCGGACCACCGCGGCCACCAGGTCCGGGCGGAGCAGGGGCTCGCCGCCGGTCAGCATCAGCACCTCGGGGCGGCAGCCGGGCGCGAACGTGCCGAGGAAGCGCAGCAGCTCGGCGCCGTCGAGGTCGCGGCCCCGGATGGTAGCCGCCGTGGAGCAGTGGGCGCAGCTCAGCGGGCAGCGCTCGGTGACGGTGACCAGCAGCCCCGCGCCGATCGTCTGGCGCAGCGACATCAGTTCGGCCAGCCGCATGCCCGCCCCCTCTCGGTGAGGCCGTGGTCCGGCGCGGTCGTCGGTTACCGGGCCGAGTGTCGGACTTCTGCCTGCGAAGCGGTTGGCAAACGGTATGAGCGCAGTTCAGCGAGGTGTCGAGCGGAGCCGGGGCGGTCGGCGCGGGGCCGGGCGGGGGCGGCGGCGGTCCGCCGTGACCCGCGGGAGCTGGCCTTTCACCGTCCGCAAACCGCTCTTGTGGCGGTCGTTCCTACCGTCTGGCCGAGCCGGACCGAAGCGGACCGGCCCATGTCCCGCGACGGAGGGAGAAAGCCCATGGCGGAAGCGGACAAGGTTCCCGAGCAGGGTGAGGACGACGCGGCCAAGGTCGACAAGGCCGCCGAGGTGGCCCGGGCGGCCGAGGTGGCCGCCCACTCGCTCGCCGACGCCGTGCTGCAGTTGCAGCGGCTCGACCCCGAGAAGGAAGCGGCCGGCGGCACCGTACCGCAGGCCGACAGTGGCGGTTCCTGCCACAACATCAGCTGCTTCTAAAGGAGTGACGCCATGTCCGAGGAGATCCGCCCCGACGCCGAACCCCCCGAGGTCGAGCCCATCGAAGCCGAGGCCGCCGAGCCCGACGGTGATGTGGAGGCGCACCTCGCGGCCGGCCAGGACGCCGTCCTGGGCCTGCAGAAGCTGAACCCGGAGAAGGAGGCCTCCATCATCAGCGATCCCGCGGGAAGCGGGGGCTCCTGCCACAACATCAGCTGTTTCTGAGGGCTGACGAACGCAACGTCACGACGTCCGGCCGGGTCCGGGGCACGCGCTCCCGGCCCGGCCGGACGGGGCTTCACCAGGTTCCGGTCTCGGCAGAAGGGATGCGCGGTATGCAGCTCGAGTGGGAGATCATACAGACGTACATGACGCACCACCCGCGCTGGTTCGAGGACTTCGAGCGCCGCGTGCCGAGCGGGGAGCACCTGTGCGAGTACCGGGCCGTGATGCCCGCGCAGTGGCGGCTGTGGCGCCGGGGCTACTGGTTGCTGACCGCCCCGCCTCAGGTGCCGGCCGTCGCCCAGGGCTGGAAGCTGCACGTGTCCGCGACCTCGCGGACCAGCGCGGCCACCCTGCGCGCCGTACTGCCGCTGCTGCGGGACGCGGCCGTGCACTTCAAGTTCCTGATCGACCCCGCCGCGATGCTTGAGTCCAACGGCAAGTCCTTCCCGCGGGGTTCGAGCGGCAAGTTCATCACCGTGTACCCGGCCGACGAGCGGGAGTTCCGGGCGGTCGGGGACGCGCTGACCGCCGCCCTCTCGGGTTTCGACGGCCCGCACATCCTCTCCGACCGGCGCTACCCGGGGTCGCGGGTGGTGCACTACCGGTACGGCGGTTTCGTCTCGATCTCCCGCATGCGGCCCTCCGGGTCGAAGGAGCTGCTGATCCGCACCCCGGACGGCGAGCCGGTGGTCGACATCCGGCATCCGTACTTCCATCTGCCGTACTGGGTGACCGACCCCTTCACCGGGGAGGCGGCCGGGGAGGCGGCCCCGGTCCGGGCCACTGCGGCGGAGCAGGCGCCGGACACCGGCATCACCCTCGCGGACGGACGCTTCACGGTCGTCAGTGCGATGAAGTTCAGCAATCGCGGCGGCATCTACCACGGCGTCGACAACGAGACGGGTGCGGACGTGGTGATCCGCGAGGCCCGGCCGGGCGTGCAGATCGGACCCGAGGGAACCGATGCCGCCGAACTGCTCCGGCACGAGTACGAGATGCTCACCGAACTGGCCGACACCGGACTGTTCGTGCGGCCGGTGGCGTTCTTCACCGACTGGGAACACTCCTTCGTCGCCGAGGAGTTCGTCGAGGGCACCCACCTCGGCCACCTCGGCATCATCGAGAATCCCGTGTACAACCTGGACCTGACCGCCGAGCGGCTGACCGACTACTACGAGCGGTTCCGCGCGCTGTGGCTCCAGGTCGCGGACGCGATCGCGGCCTGCCACGAGCGCGGCATCGTGCTCGGTGACCTGTCGCTCACCAACATCATGGTCACCGCGGACGACCGGATCCGCGTCATCGACCTGGAGTCCGCCTTCCACGAGGACGCTCCCCCCGGGGTGGCCCGCGGCGCGCGGCTCTACACGCCCGGCATGGTGACCCGCCGTGCCCGGGTGGCCGGACAGGGCGACCGGGGCACCGACTACTACGCCTTCGGCGGTCTGATCCTCGGCTGCGTCATGCTCTGCCACCAGACGGACTTCATCGACCGGACGATGCCGCGCCGGCTGCTGGCCGAGGTGGCCGCCGACCTCGCGCTCCCCGCCGACCTGGTCCGGCTGATCGGGGACCTCTACGACGAGGACGCCGCCCTGCCCGACCCGGGCGAGCTGCGCCGCCGGATCGAGGCGCTGCCCTTCGCCGACGCCTGGCGGCAGCCGCCCCCGCTGGGGCTGCCCCCGGCGACGGACGGCACGGCGCGCGCCGAACTGCACAAGCGAGTGGAGGCCACGCTGAGCGGTGTGGCGGACTTCTGGCGCAACACCGCCGACCTCGACCGTCAGGACCGGCTGTTCCCCGCCGACGTGGCGGTGTTCCGGACCAATCCGCTCTCGCTGGCCCACGGTGCCTACGGCACGCTCTACGCCCTGCACCGGTTGCGCGGCACGGTGCCCGACGAGCTGCACGCCTGGGCCCTGCGGCAGTCCACCGCGCACGACGCGATGCCCGCCGGACTGTACTTCGGCGCGGCGGGCGTGGCCTGGGCGCAGTCGGCCATCGGGTGCCCGGACATCGCCGTGCGGACCCTCCTGGACGCCCACGGGCACCCGCAGCTGCTGACCGAGCCCGGTGTGCTGACCGGGACGGCCGGCTACGGCATGGCCTGTCTGCGGCTGTGGCGCGACTCGGGGCTGGAGGAGTTCCTGGACCGGGCCCGAGCGGTCGGTGACCACCTGGCCGGGGCGGCCCACCGCGACAACGGCCTGGCCTCGTGGCCCGACGCCTCGCGCGCGACGCCCGTCGGCTACGCGGAGGGTGCCGCCGGCGTGGCCATGTTCCTGCTCGCCCTGCACTGCGCCACCGGTGACCCGGACACACTCCAACTCGGCCGGGCCGCACTGGACTTCGACCTGGCCCAGGCGGTCGCCGCGTCCGGCGGCCGCCTGTCGTTCCCCGCGTCGGTGGCCACGGACGACAAGCCCACCATGGTGGTACGGCACTACTGGGACCACGGCACGGCGGGCATCCTCACCACCCTGTTGCGCTACCACCACGTCACCGGCGACCCCTGGCTGCGTGAGCGGATCACCGAGCTGCTGCCCGACGTGCGACGCAAGTACACGGTGTTCCCCCAGCTGTTCCACGGCACCAGCGGGCTGGGCAACGTACTGCTGGACGCCTACGAGTTCCTCGGCGACGCCGAGTTGCTGGCGGAGGCCGAGCGGGTGGCCGAGGCGGTGCTGTGCACGGCGATCGAACGGCCCGAGGGCATCGTCTTCCCCGGTGAGCAGACCGTACGGGAGAGCTGCGACCTGGCCAGCGGATCGGCCGGTGTGGCCCTCTTCCTCGACCGCCTGCGCCGGGCCCGCCCCGGTGGCCGCAGCAACGCCAACTTCCTGCTGGACGACTTGCTGCCGGCGGACCCGGGCCGGGCCGGTGCGCGGTGAGGGCGACCACGGCCACCGCGACGGCCGGTCCCGCCGTGATGCCGCTGCGGGCCAACCGGGACTTCCGGCTGCTGTGGATCGGACAGGCGCTGTCGGACTTCGGGTCGGCCATGACGGGGCTCGTCCTGCCGCTGGCCCTGCTGCGCAGCGGCTACTCGACGTCGGCCACCGGCACCATCGGCACGGCGGTCCTGGTCACCGCCATGATCGTCCGGATGCCCGCCGGCTACCTCACCGACCGCTACAGCCACCGCCGGCTCATGCTCACGGCCGATCTCGGGCGCCTGGTCACGGTCGGCGCGGTCGCCGTCTGGACCTTTCTGGACCGGCTGCCGATCGCGGTGGCCGTGGTCACGGTGGTCGTGGCCCAGCTGGGTGTGGAGCTCTTCCGGCCCAGTCAGAACGCCACCGTGCGCCGGGTCGTCCCGGCCGCGCAACTCGGCACGGCCATCTCGATGAACCAGGCACGGGCGTACGCCGCCGGCATCGTCGCCCCGGCCGTGGCGGGCCTGCTCCTCGCCGCCTCGCTGTGGCTGCCGTTCGCCATCGACGCCCTGACGTACGCGGTGTCCGCGCTGTGCGTGATGGCGCTGTCCCGTCTGGCCCACCGGGCCGGCGCCGGCGGGACCGATGACGGTACCGACGGGACCGACGGGACGAGGGCGCAACGGACGGGCGGGACGGGCAGGTCCGACGAGGCGGCGAAACCGGACACGGCCGCGGGCGAGCCGGACACCGCCGGGCGGGAGCGCTTCCTGCCCCGGCTGACCGCGGGACTGCGGTACGTGGTCAAGAACCCCTTCCTGCGCGCCGTCGCCGGGCTGGCCGCGGGGGAGAACTTCGTCTTCCAGGCACTGGCCTACGCCCTGCTCCTGGGCATCGGGCAGGAGCACGACGGGGCGGCCGCGGTGGGGCTCGCGATGAGCGCGGCGGCGGTGACCGGGCTGACCGGTTCGCTCATCGCGCCCTCCCTGCAGCGCAGGTGGCGCATGCAGACGGTCATGGCGGCCGGACCGGCGCTGGCCGGCCTCATGCTCGCGGTCGCCTGGTTCACCGGCAGCGGGATCGCGTTCGCGGCCGGTTACTCCGCCCTGTGCCTGCTGACCCCGGTCAACGGCGCGGTGTTCGGGACCATCCTGGCCACCACGGTGCCCCAGGACATCTACGGCCGGACCACCACGGCGCTCGGGTTCACCGCGGAGATCCTCCAGCCGCTCGGCCCGTTGGCGGCGGGCCTGCTGCTGGCGTACCTGTCCCTGTCCGGCATCGCCGCCCTGTTCGCCCTGGCCTTCGCCCTGCTGGCGGTCCTGTCCCTGCTCCTGCCCTCCGCACCGGACTCACCGGGCTCCGCCGCCGTCAAGGCCTGACTCTCCCCACCACCGTGCCCAGGGAGGCTCCTATGGTTCCGCTGTCCGTGCTCGACGTGGCGCTCGTCGCGCCCGGCGGCACCGCCCGGCAGGCGCTGCACGACGTCGTCCGGACCGCCGTGGCCGCCGACGCGTCCGGTTACCACCGGTTCTGGGTTGCCGAGCACCACAACTCGCCTCGCTGCGCCGGAAGTTCACCAGCGGTGTTGATCGCGCACATCGCGGCGACCACGCCCCGTATCCGGGTCGGCTCCGGCGGGGTGATGCTGACCAACCACGCACCGCTCACCATCGCGGAACAGTTCGCCGTCCTGCAGTCCCTGCACGACGACCGGATCGACCTCGGCGTCGGGCGCGCGACCGGCGGCACCGACAGCAGTACCCTCCTCGACCGCGCCCTGCGCCGGCCGCCGCAGGCCCGCGCCGAGTTCCCGCAACTGGTCGACGAACTCGTCGGCTTCCTCCACGGCCACTGGCCCGGCGACCACGCGTTCCGCGACCTGGAACTGTCCCCGGCCCTCACCGTGCCCCCCGGCGTCTTCGTTCTGGGCACCTCCGAGAACGGTGCCCGGGTGGCCGCCGCGCGGGGGCTGCCGTTCGCCTACGGGGCGCACCTCGGCCCCAAGTCGCGTCCGGCCGCCCTGGACCGCTACCGCTCGTCCTTCTCCCCCGGACCCCTCGGCACGAGCCCCTATGTGATCGCGTCCGTCAACGTCCAGTGCGCCGGGAGCGACCAGGAGGCCCAGCTCCTCGCCTTCGACACCACCGCCGCGCGCTTCCGCCAGAAGCACGCGGCGGCCTCCCCGGCCACCGCGCTCACCGAACCCCGCGAGCGCCACCTCATCGGCAGGATGCTGGAGGACATGCAACTCGTCCACGGCGGGCCGGACACCGTCGCGGCCGGACTGAGACGGCTTGCCGCGTCCTTGGGCGCCGACGAGATCATGGCTGTCCCGTACGACATCACCGCCGCCGGCCGCGCCCGCACCCTGCGCCTGACGGCCGAGGCGTGGTTCCGTGACGCGAAGGCCCCCGCGGCGGCGCCCACGCCGCCCGCGCTCGTCGCTCGCTGCCCCTGAATCCCTCCAGGATCTCCGTGGCGGTGGTCCTGCCCGCCTTCGTCGCGGCCGAGCAGCGCGGCCCCGGGCCGCCGTCACACCGCATTCGGTGCGGTCGACCCGTGTGGTGGAGGGCGTCGACCGCCGCACGGGCCCTCTCGCGGCTCCGCGCCCGGCTCGGACACGACCGGACGGGCATGGCGCCGGACGGCTGCATCGCCGATCACCTCGGCGGCACGGCCCTACGGCCCTCACGACAGAGCCGTTCGTCCCATGCGGTGGCCCGGCCCGCCGGGATGTGATGGGAGAGGATGGGAATCGCGGCGCACGACGCCGGACGGACAGGGGTAGTCATGAACCGTTCCGCCTTCAGGACAGGCCTGCGCTGTGTGACCTCCGGGGTCGTCCCGAGACGGCTGGAACCCGCCCTCCTGGCGGTCACGGCGGTGGCCCTGATCGCGGGAGGCGCCGCCTGGCTCGCCGGCCAGGAGGGGGTCGCCGACCTGCTGTGGGGTCTGGGCACCGTGTCCGCGATCCCCCCGGCGGTGGGCTGGGTGCTCGTCGCGCTCCGTCACGGCCGCGCGGGCGTCGACCTGATCGCGGTGCTCGCTCTCTGTGGCACCCTCGCCGTCCACGAATACCTGGCCGGTGCACTGATCGCACTGATGCTGGCCACCGGCCGGACACTGGAGGCGGCGGCCCAGCGGCGGGCCTCGCACGATCTTCGCGCGCTGCTGGAGCACGCGCCCCGCTGGGCCCGCCGTCGGACAGCGGCCGGAGTCGGCACGATTCCCCTGGCCGAAGTGGGCGTGGGTGACCTCCTCGTCGTGGCTCCGGGCGAGGTCGTCCCGGTCGACGGACGTGTGGAGAGCGGCGTGGCCGACCTCGACGAGTCCGTACTCACCGGGGAGTCCCTCACCGTCCAGCGCGCGGCCGGCGGCCCGGTCCGCAGCGGGGTGGTCAACGCGGGCGGCGCGTTCGAGCTGCGGGCCACGGCGACCGAGCACGACAGCACGTACGCCGGAATCGTGCGCCTGGCCAGGGATGCCCGGGCCGAGGCAGCACCGGTGGTACGGCTGGCCGACCGCTACGCCGCCTGGTTCCTTCCGCTCAGCCTGGCGGTGGCGGGACTGGCCTGGCTGCTCAGCGGCTCGGCGGTGCGGGCGGTCGCGGTGCTGGTGGTCGCCACCCCCTGCCCCCTGCTGCTGGCCGCGCCGGTGGCCATCGTCTCCGGGATCTCCCGCGCCTCACGCCGGGGCGTCGTCATGCGCGACGGTGGTGCCCTGGAGAACCTGGGCCGGGCCCGCACGCTGCTGCTCGACAAGACCGGCACCCTCACCCGGGGCCGCCCCCGCGTCCTGGACGTGGTCGCCGCACCGGGGTGGCAGCCCGCGGAGGTGCTGCGGCTGGCCGCGTCGCTGGACCAGTACTCGCCCCATGTCCTGGCCGAGGCGATCGTCGACACCGCGCGCGAACGGAAGCTGGACCTGTCGGTCCCGTCCGGCGTCGGTGAGGAGCCCGGCCGGGGTGCCTCGGGCATCGTGGACGGACACCGGGTGTCCGTCGGCCGCAGTGACGCCGACGGCGCCCGCCCGTCCTGGGCCCACGCGGTGGACAACCGGGCGCTGCTCGACGGCGCGGCGGTGGCCTGGCTGACCGTCGACGGCCGTCCGGTGGGCGCGGTGCTGCTCCGGGACCCCCTGCGCCATGACGCCCCGCGCACCTTGCGCCACCTGCGGGCCGCGGGCATCGAACGGCTGCTGATGCTGACGGGCGACCGCGCCGAGCCGGCCCGCGAGGTGGGTGCCGTCCTCGGTCTGGACGACGTCCGCGCCGGACTCGACCCGGCCGGCAAGGTCGCCGTCGTACAGGCCGAACGCGAACGCGCCGTCACCGTGATGGTGGGCGACGGTGTGAACGACGCCCCCGCGCTGGCCGCCGCGGACGTCGGCGTGGCGATGGGTGCCCGCGGCTCCACCGCCTCGTCCGAGGCCGCCGACATCGTGCTGACCACCGATCGCGTGGACCGGCTCGCCGACGCCGTCCTCATCGCCGTACGGGCCCGGCGGATCGCCGTGCAGAGCGCCCTGGGCGGGATGGCGATGTCCCTGGCGGCGATGGCCGCGGCCGCCCTCGGCCTGCTGCCGCCCGCCCTGGGCGCCCTGCTCCAGGAGGGCATCGACGTGGCGGTCATCGTGAACGCCCTGCGGGCGCTGAGCGTGGACCAGGCCACGGGACCGGCGCTCACGCCCGCCGCCGAAGCGCTCATCCACCGCTTCGCGTCGGAACACGACGATCTCCAGGACGTGCTCGAAGCGGTGCGCGGGGCGGCCGACCGCCTCTCCGACGGCCCCGGACCGGGGGCTCTGGCGGCCGTCGAGGACGCGCACCGGCTGCTCACCGAGCGGCTGCTGCCCCACGAGTACGCCGAGGAACACGAGCTCTATCCCGCGCTCGCCCCCGCGCTCGGCGGCCCGGAGGCGACGGCCACCATGAGCCGGGCCCACACCGAGATCGAGCGTCTCTCCCACCGCATCTCCACTCACCTGCGGCTGGCTCACGCCGAGGGCGGTCTGTCCGCCGACCAGCTCGACGACCTGCGCTCCTGCCTGTACGGGTTGCACACCGTGCTCCGCCTGCACTTCACGCAGGAGGAGGAGAGCTACTTCTCGCTGGCCCAGTGAGATCCTCGGCGGCCCGTGGCGGCGGAGCACGGACGCGCCCACGCTGGAAGCAGGGACGAGGAAGGGAGCCGGGGCGATGACCTCCGCCACCACCATGACCACGGCCTTGCCGGCCGAGCACCGCGATCGGCTGGTGCGCCTCGGCCGCGAGGTCTCCTTCGAGGCCGGGACCCGCCTGTTCGAGGAGGGCCGGCGCGCCGACCGCTTCTGGATCATCCGGACCGGGACCGTCGCCCTCGACCTGCGTGTGCCGGGCCGCCGCCCCGCCGTCATCGAGTCGCTCGGGCGCGGAGAGCTGGTCGGCTGGTCCTGGCACTTCCCGCCGTACCTGTGGCACCTGGGCGCCGCGGCGACGACCCCGGTGCGGGCCTGGGAGTTCGACGCCGAGACGGTCCTGTCGATGTGCGCCGAGGACCCCGCGTTCGGCCGGGCGATCGCGGTGTGGGTGGGGCGAGTGGTCGCCCAGCGGCTGCACGCCGCCCGGATCCGGCTGCTCGACCTCTACGCGCCCTACGGCAGCGGTGGCCTGACGTGACCACCCGGCTCTGCGAGGAGGACAGCATGCACAGCAGTCCGCATCGAGTGAGTGACGTGATGACGCGTGCCGTCGTCGCGGTGGGCCGCGAGGCTCCGTTCAAGGACATCGTCGAGCGCATGGACCGGTGGAAGGTCAGTGCCCTGCCCGTACTGGAGGGCGACGGCAGGGTGATCGGGCTCGTGTCCGAGGCCGATCTGCTGCCCAAGGAGGAGTTCCGGGACAGCGATCCGGACCGGTTCACCCAGCGGCGCCGGCTGCCGGACCTGGCCAAGGCGGGGGCGGTGAGCGCGGGCGAGCTGATGAGCGCCCCGGCCGTCACCGTCCATGCCGACGCGACGCTCGCCGAAGCAGCCCGCATCATGGCGCTGCGCGACGTCAAACGCCTGCCCGTGGTGACCGCCGAGGGTCTGCTCGAGGGCGTCGTCAGCCGCGGCGACCTGCTCAAGGTGTTCCTGCGCCCGGACAAGGACCTCGCCGACGAGATCCGGCGCGACGTGGTCGACCCCCTCTTTCCCGCACCGGTCGAGCCCGTGCACGTCATGGTCACCGAGGGCGTCGCCACGCTGACCGGACGAGTGCGGGATGCCGCCCGGATCCCTCTTGCCGTCCGCCTCGTGCGGGGCGTCGAGGGCGTGGTGGACGTGGACTGCCGCATCACGGCGGCGAACGGGTGAGCTGAAGAGAATGGACGGGCGGAACCGATCGGTCGGTGAGCCTGAACGGATCGGTGAGCGGGCGGGCCGCCGTCACCTGCCCCCGTTCAGGTTCCCCCACTCGGGTCCGACCTGTTCCCACTCCTGGTCCCATTCGGCCATGCGCCGCCGGATGAGCCGGGTGCGGATCCCCCACCCCGCCGTCCAGACGGCCGCGCTGACGGACGGGGCGACGAGGGCTCCGGTCAGGGCGGCCTGAAGCGTCGCGGAGGCCCCGGTGACCGGTGCCGCCACCACCCGGCCGGAGGAGTCCGTCCAGACCGTGATCCGGGTGCCCACCGGGGCCCCCGGGACCACCTTCGCCCGGTCGCTGTGCACGGTTCCGT
Organism: Streptomyces sp. NPDC004542; assembly: GCF_040610035.1. Lineage (NCBI taxonomy): Bacteria > Bacillati > Actinomycetota > Actinomycetes > Kitasatosporales > Streptomycetaceae > Streptomyces > Streptomyces sp. NPDC004542. The sequence goes on along the minus strand of NZ_JBEXLP010000034.1, from coordinate 2,058 downwards.
CAGCCCCCGTCCAGCGCACCGCGGCCCACACCCGGCCGTCGTCGTCTCCGGTACCGGCCGGCGGGTTCGCCGGGGCCTCGTCGGTGAGGACGGCGGACACGGTGTGCACCTGGGCCTCGCGCGCGGCGAACGCCTCGTCGGTCGACCGGGCTGCCGCCGCGCCCGCGAGGGAGCCGCCGACGAGGGCACAGATCCAGGTGACGAGCACGATCCAGGCCTCGACGACGTCACTGTGCCGCCGGAGCGGGTTTTGCCGCCAGCGCCACAGCCGTACGGGTTTCACCGTGGTGGGTGGTGTCCGCGTCATGGTCGCCGCCTCCTCGCGCGGGCCGGCCGCCGTCAGGCGGGTGCCGCCCGCTGTGGGTCCGGCAGATCGGGGTCGAGATTCGGCCGACGGGGCGGACCGGTCAGCGCGCACCGCACGTCCACCACGCCTTCCACGGCCCGTGCCAGCTGGGCGGCGAGGGGGACCAGCGCGGTGTCGTACACCCGGCCCGTGAGCGTCACGACGCCGTCGCGCACCTCGATCCGGAGCTCCCCGGCTTCCGTGCCGAAGAGCGGCAGGGCGACCTCGCGCCGGACCTCCTCGGCGATGTCCGCGTCCGCGCGCAGGAACACCTTCAGCAGGTCGGAACGGCTGACGATGCCCTTGAGGGCGCCGTCCCGGCCGACGACGGGCAGCCGCTTGACCCGGTGGCGGGCCATGACGCGTGCGGCGCGCGAGAGCGTGGCGTCGGGCGTCAGGGTGACGGCCGGGACGGTCATCAGGTCAGCCGCGGTCACCGCGCCCGCCTTGTACACCTCGGCGGGGTGCCGCTGCTGTCCGTACCGGCCGGGGTCGCCCTGCCGGTACTCCTCCTTGGCCAGCAGGTCGGCCTCCGAGACGACACCCACGACGTGTCCGGCGTCATCCAGCACGGGCAGGGCGCTGACCCGCCATTCCCGCATGGTCTTCACGATGTCCTTGAAGGCCGCTCCCGTGCGCAGGGCGACGACCCTGTGCGTCATGACGTCGTCCACGACGGTCGGAGTGCCGGCCATGGCGTCCTCCAGGGGCTCGGATGCCGTTCCACGACACCTTCAGCCTGCGGCCGCGGACCCGGTCGGGGCATGGGCCGAGTGGCCCGTACTGCGGTCCCCGTGCGGGACCGGACGGGGACACCCGCCCGGCTCCGGCCACCCCGGCGCCAGAAGGGCCTACCGTGCGGGCAAGGGAACCCGCCAGGTCAGCAGGGCGCCACCGCCGTCGGGACAGCTCACCTCGAGCCGGCCGCCCAGCTGCTCCGCCCGCTCGGCCATGTTGCGCAGTCCGCTGCGGCGGCCCTGCCGCGGAATGCCCACACCGTTGTCCGAGACCCTCAGGGTCACCTGGTGGCCGTCCGTGCTCAGGGCCACCTGGGCGCGGTCGGCGTGGGCGTGCCGGGCGATGTTGGTGAGGGCTTCGGAGAGCACCGCCACGACGTGGTCGGCGGTCTCCGCCGGCACCTCGGTGTCGACCAGGCCTTCCATGCGCACGCTGGGGGTGAAGCCCAGCAGTGGGGCCGCCTCGCCGACCGCGTGGACGACGCGGGCCCGCAGCCCGCTCCCGGCGGATCCCTCCCGCGTCCGCAGCCCGAAGATCGTAGACCTGATGATCTTGATGGTTTCGTCGAGGTCGTCGACGGCTCGCAGGACCCGCTCGGACGCCTCCGGGTGCTCGATGAGGCGGCCCGCGCTCTGCAGGGTCATGCCGGTGGCGAACAGTCGCTGGATGGCCAGGTCGTGCAGGTCCCGGCCGATCCGGTCGCGGTCCTGGAGCACCGCTATCTGCTCGGCGTCCGCTCGCCGTTCGGCCAGTTCCATCGCGATCGCGGCCTGTGCGGCGAAGCCCTGGAGGAACACGGTCTCCGTCTCCGAGAAGAGGGGCCGGCCGGCCTCCCGGGCCAGCAGGAGCACGCCCCGGCCGTCGCCCGCCCCCCGGCCGTTGGGGTCGGCGACGGCCGGGGCCGGAGCGGCGCAGCGCGGCGGGTCCAGGGGGATCCGTGGGGCGGGGGGCACGGCTTGGCGGGCCCCCGGGGC